>NZ_CEYDPX010000028.1:0-15318 GCF_982804495.1 Candidatus Thiopontia autotrophica
GGCGATACCAAGTACATCACCTTTTTTGTGGTCTCCCTTGAGGATATGTTCCAGGGTTGATGGAAACATGGAAATTCTCCCCTCGGTTACGGCAACCCGCAGGGTGACATCCTTGGCCCCGACATCGACCATATGGGCCTCGCCGGAGGCATTAAAGTGGGTTAGCTCGCTCATCTCTGTTTTCCTTATTATGGGGTCAGGCTTGCTTTATTGTCGTTACTTGAGAATAACGACAATAAAGCAAGCCTGACCCCATTGTTTGAGGTGTTGGTAAAAGTTAGAGACTACAAGGTGAGTTGCCGTAAGGCAAGAGAGTGCCCCAGAAAGCACGATTCACCTTCTGAGCATCATGAGGTAACATCTATATCTTTATACTCTACAAGAGAAACAGAATGATACAGGTACGCTTTTTTGCGAGTCTACGGGAAGAGATGGGACGAGAGGGTGCTCAACTTGAGCCATCCGAGGTCTCAACTATTGGAGAGGTATGGGAGAAGATTGCTGATGGCAAGGAGCGCCCTGCCAATCTGCTGATGGCTCGAAACATGGAATATTCGGATGCTGACACCCCGGTAGCAGATGGGGATGAGGTTGCATTTTTCCCTCCGGTTACAGGGGGTTAATTGTAATGATTGAAATTCGTGAGAATCCATTCTCCCCCTGGGAGGAGATCCAGCGTTACGAAAAGGAGGTGCTGGATCCTGTTCACGCAGGGCAGTATGGCGCAGCAACTGTATTCTCCGGGACTATGCGTGAGTTCAATGAGGGTGATGGTGTCAGCGGGATGTTTCTGGAGCACTATCCGGGGATGACCGACAGCTATCTGGAGAAGATCTCGCAGGAGGCGGCAGAGCGTTGGGAGGTGCTCGATACGCTTATTATTCACCGTGTTGGTGCAATGATGCCTAATGATCCAATTGTGCTTGTTGCGGCCTGGTCGGCACATCGTGGAGTTGCCTTTGAGGCGGCCCGTTTCTTGATTGAGGAGCTCAAATCACGTGCCCCATTCTGGAAAAAAGAGCAGCTTGAAGAGGGTGAACGCTGGGTGGAGCATAATACTCCTGCATAGAGATAGCAGACACACATTCAATAGTTTTATTGAAATCTACATCTCCATGATTTGCAGATAAAACAGGCTGTTTTCACCTGATTATCCATAAGTTATCCACAGCTTCCTAACACTATATATAGTGTGTGTTAATTGGTCGATTACACTATATGTTGCGTTTTTTGCGTAATTTAAGCTGTTTTTGCTTCCTATTTTTACCCTTTTTCACTATAGTATGAGGCATGTTCCAGCCGGGACTTTTTTGCCTCTTAAATGAGGTATTTTCAAGGAAGATCAAAGGAGAAAAAAATGGCAGAGCTATTTTCTGAGGAGTGGATGAACACATTTATGGGTGAGTGGAACAATGAGTCAGGCTTGACCGATGCATTGAGTGAGATCAATTTCAACTCTACGATTGCTTACGGTGTCCAGGGGGAGGATCAGCCACGAGGTGTATTGAAGGTAGAGGATGGAAAGGTTGTTTCAGCAGGCAGTTACAATGGTGAAGATATGAACTGGGATCTCCGTTGTTCTGAAGATCACTGGGCCAAGTGGATGAAAAAAGCGCCAGGCATGATGGGTCTGGGAACAGCCTATACAACAGGCAAGCTGAAATTCGCTGTGGGTGATTACGGCGCCATGGTCAAAAACCCAAAAATGGCAGCTCCATTTATCAAGACATTTACTGTAATGGGTCGTGTCTAAAGGCTTTATGTCACAGTTTATTGCTCCTCCTCATCTTGCGGTGAGGGGGAGCAGTCAATTTTACAACGAGAAAGTTTAATATGATGTTATCGAAAAACCTCTTTTCTATGGTGGCGGCACTAGCGGTGGGTTTTTATGTTTTTGCGGCAGACGAGGAGTCGCAAGGGGGTACAAGCTCTGCAGAAGAGAGAGATGGATCACTTGATAATGTCATTACGATTGGCTCTGCCCGTACTGGAATCAGCGTTACTCTTGGAGGAACAATTGTCCCCTACAAAATGGTGACTCTCAATGCAGAGCTGCCTGGCAGTATTGAGTCAATTGCGGGAAAAGAGGGCGACCGATTTGAAGATGGGGAGGTGCTGGTAGAAATTGATGATGACACCTTGCTGGCGAAACGTCAGGAGATTGCGGCACAAATGAGAATTGCAGAGGCCTCTCTGCGAAATGCTGATGTGCAGTACAACAAGGCGATTATCTCTCCAAATTATCAGGGTGATGCCATGATGGGTGGGTTGCCAAGCATGATGAGGATGTTCACAGATCCCATGCGCTCATCCGGTTTTGGTGAGGGTGATCCTGATTTTGAGCGTTACTCAGACATCTTCTCACAGCAGACCCAGGTGGAGTCGGCACAGGCCGCAGTAATTCAGGCCGATGCACAGCTCAAGCAGCTAGATGCGCAGATTCGTAATGCAAAATCCATTGCACCATTCTCGGGAATAATCATGAGAAAAATGGTTGAGATCGGTGATACGGTGCAGCCGGGCCAGCCCCTGGTTCAGTTTGCCGATGTTGATCGTCTGCAACTGCTGGTTGAGGTTCCTGCCAGACTCGTCTCTGGTCTCGAAGAGGGTATGGTACTGCCCGCCAAACTTGATGTTGGTGGAGTGCGTCTGGATGTGCGGGTGGCACAAATCTACCCTAGTGCCGACATGATGCGACATAGTGTGAAGGTAAAATTTGATCTGCCAAAGGGTAGCCCTGCTGCACCTGGCATGTACTCTGAAATAATGATTCCTGACATGCAGGCGCCGGTATCAAGTTATCCGGTGATCCCGACCTCATCACTGTTGTGGAGAGGAACTCTGCCGGCAGTATTTGTGTTGGATGAGTCAGGAGAGCCTGAGTTGCGAGTAGTACGAGTGGGAGAGCTGGTGGACAACAAGCATGTGACTATCCTCTCTGGCCTGGTGGTAGGGGAGCAGTTAATTGTCTCTCCATCAGCAACCGGATGGGGTAGTGGCGAAGGTAATCGACGCTTCTAGCGGGAGAATTTGATATGAGTAAACAATCTCTCGGTCTTGCGGGAGGGATGGCAAAGGCGTTCATCCACTCTCCTCTATCCCCACTACTCCTTTTTGCAATGTTGGCTATGGGATTTCTTGGGTTGATGTTGACTCCTCGTCAGGAGGATCCCCAGATCTCAGTTCCAATGGTGGATCTATTTGTACAGGCACCAGGCATCCACGCAGAACAGCTCTCCGGTATTGCCATTGAACCGCTGGAACTGATCATGAGCGAGATCCCCGGGGTTAAACATGTCTACTCCGCAACCCAGCGTGGTATGGGTGTGGTCACAGTACAGTTCGTGGTTGGGGAGCAGGTTATCCCCTCATTGGTGAAGGTCTATAACAAACTTTCCGCAAATCAGGATCGCATTCCGCCCGGAGTTGGGCAGCCATTGGTTAAGGCTAAGGGTATTGATGATGTACCAATTGTTAACCTGACGTTATGGTCAGACGAGGTGGATGATAGCGCTATACGTTCACTCTCAACGGATGTGCTACATATCCTGGAGACTATTCCCGATACAGGCGAGGCATTTATTGTTGGGGGGCGCCGCACCCAGGTAAGAATTGAGGTGATGCCGGAGCGTCTGTCAGGATATGGAATTAGTCTGGATCAGATTGCAAATACTATCCGTACCGCCAATGGAGAGCAGGCTGCAGGTAACTCTGAGGCGGGAAATCTTAACTTCAAGGTATATACCGGCTCATTCCTCCATACTGCCAAACAGATCTCCAATCTGATCATTGGTGTCCACAATGACATGCCGGTTTATGTGCGAGATATTGCCAGTGTCTATCAGGGGCCGGAAGAGGCCAAGGGGATGGTTGAGTTTTATACCGGGGATGGTTATCAGGGGGGCTATGATGCCAGAGGGCTCCCGGCGGTAACTATTGCGGTGGCCAAAAAAGAGGGTAGTAATGCAGTTCCCGTTGCCAACGCAATCCTGGCCAAGGTTGAGGAGCTTAAGGGGGTCCTGATTCCATCAAATATTCATGTGGATGTAACCCGTAACTATGGAGCAACAGCCAAAGACAAGGTTGATGAACTACTATTCAAGCTGGTGGTTGCAACGTTGGCGGTAACAGTATTGATCTATCTAAGCCTGGGGTGGCGCCCCGCTGTGGTGGTAACAATCGTAATTCCGGTGGTTATTCTGCTGACTGTATTTTCGGCCTATATGCTGGATTACAGCATTAACAGGGTAAGTCTATTTGCACTGATCTTCTCTATTGGTATTTTGGTAGATGATGCCATTGTTGTGGTCGAGAATATCTATCGCCGCTGGTTAATGAAGAATGAGATGGATGAGGAGACTGCAATTGATGCGACTCGTGAGGTGGGTAATCCAACCATTCTGGCAACCCTGACGGTAATTGCAGCACTACTGCCAATGGGCGCAGTAACCGGGATGATGGGCCCCTACATGGCTCCAATTCCTGTGTTGGGCTCTGCAGCAATGGCATTCTCACTATTTGCGGCATTTATATTTACTCCATGGCTCACCATGAAGTTCCGTCCATCTATGAAGGCACTAAAGGCGGCCGAGGAGAAGGAGCACAAGTCACAGGAGAGGATAGGGAATTTTTATGATGGACTTATCCGTCCAATGGTCGAGAATCGTGTGCTTGGATGGTTTGTCCTGTTTGCAATTATTGCCAGCTTCTTCATCTCTGTCTCCCTCTTCTATACCCATGGGGTAAAGACCAAGATGTTGCCCTACGACAACAAGTCAGAGTTTGATGTGATGATTCGTATGCCAACCGGCACTGCGCTACCGGTAACTGCCAACATGGCACGAAAGATGGCTACAGTAATTGAGAAGGCGGTTCCAGAGTCTACTGCACTGCAGACATACTCTGGGGTTGCAGCTCCGTTTAATTTTAATGGTCTGGTTCGTCACTACTATCTGCAAGAGTACCCCTGGATGGCAACCATCTCGATCCAGCTGGTCCATAAAAATGAGCGTGAACGCAGTAGCCATGAGATTGCCATGGCGGTCCGAGATCTACTGAAGCCGATTGCAGAAAAGGCTAATGCACGGATCACGATTGCAGAGGTCCCACCAGGGCCACCAGTTCTGCAGTCTGTAGTGGCTGAAATATATGGTCCTGATGCCCACACACGACGCGTCATGGCAGCTGAACTGACAGATATCTTTAACAGCTCTCCGATAATGGAGGATGTTGATAACTATATGAATGATCCTCATCAAGTGCTCCATTTTGTGGTGGATACCGAGAAGGCAAATCGTCGCGGGATCTCTGTCGAGACCATTAACCGCAACCTCTCCATGGCAATGGGGTCGATACCTCTGGGGGATGTGAAGCAGGGCAAGACTCGAGAGCCAACAATAATTACCATGGAGGTTCCGCTGGCTGTGCGTTCACAGATTGTCAGCCTCTCTGATCTTCCTATTCCTACAATGGGAGGGCAAAGCACAGTCTCATTGGGTGAGCTTGGGCACTTCGAGACCTTTATGGAAGATCCCGTGATATACCATAAAGATCTGCGAGCCGTGGAGTATGTGGTGGGTGATGCAGTTAATGATCTGCCGGCACCTCTCTACGCGATGTTTGATCTGGAGCGGATTATGGAGGAGAGGGATTTCCGTACGCCTCAGGGGGAGAAGATTGAGGGCGGCTGGATCTCGGCCCCAGAAGAGACATTCAAGTCAGGGTTCAAGTGGGATGGTGAGTGGCATGTCACCTATGTAACTTTCCGTGATATGGGAATAGCCTTCGGTCTGGCGCTGGTGATGATTTACATACTGGTCGTCTGGCAGTTTGGAAACTTTGTCATCCCACTGGTCATCATGGCACCAATTCCGCTGACAATGGTTGGAATTGTCCCGGGGCACTGGATTATGGGGGCTGAATTTACCGCAACCTCAATGATTGGGTTTATTGCGTTAGCTGGAATTATTGTACGCAACTCAATTCTGCTGGTCGATTTTGCCCAGCTTGAATTGATGTCAGGTAAAGATCCTGTCTCTGCGGTTATCTGTTCCGGAAAAGCGAGAATGCGCCCAATCATTATTACTGCATTGGCGTTGGTTGGTGGCTCCAGCGTAATTCTTACCGACCCAATTTTTCAGGGCATGGCGGTGGCACTGCTATTTGGTGTAGTGGTCTCCACACTGTTGACCCTGATCATTATTCCTATGGGGTGCCTGAGCGCAGGAGATGCTCTGTATCCGGATGGTACTCCACCCCCATCAGTTCTTGAGAATGCTAGTCGGGGTGAGGATGATAAAGAAGTGGCTGTAGCAACATGATTTTTTCTAAACTAAAGGAGAGGGCACTATGAGTCAGAAAAGGTTTGGGGTGGTTCTTGGTCTTATGGCAGCAAGCGGCACTGCGGTTGCAGATGTTTCATGGGTTGCACCGGCTCCGATGGGGCCATATGGAGGACACTTTGATTTTGGTGTCCCTACAGAGGTGGTGGAAGATGGTATGTCAGATACTCCTCAGGCAGAATTTGCGATGTATCGTCAGGATGAAGAGCTTCCAGTAATTAATGCCTCATACTCTCCACAGAGTGGTGAAGAGGTGAGTGCTGGCAGGTTCAGAGATGAGGAGTTGAGTGAGATTGATCCGGAATGGAGCTTGGGAAATGGATCTCAAGAGACGTTACAGTCAGTTGGAATCAATGGAATGGAGCAGCAGCGTGCAGATGTCTGGGCGCTTGGCGAGATTCAGCAGGGAAAGCTCCATCAGCTACTAAATGAGGAGCCTGTAGAGCAGCAGATGCAGCCGTGTGTAGCTAATCAAACGGCAGACCATAGTTCACTTTCTGCTGCAAATACGCCATTTCAGGAGGTGATGCTGGATGAGTTTGAGTCAAGTGACCTTGATATGGAGGCGATGGCTCGTGAGGCAGACAATCTGTCAAGAGAGGAGGAGTATCGTGACCACAGATGGAGTCAGCAACCTCCGGTTTATTACCCATCATTTATGCCAGAGTATGCGCTTGGTGTAAGAAGGGCTAACGCAATGGATCCGCTGGCCTTGATCCCGCAGATGAGAAGTCCGGTCCAATATTTTGGGTTCCAGTAAGATATCACTGTTTGCAAAAACACTCCTCATTGTACTCAGCGGTATAGCGACAGCCGCTGAAGCATTGACGGAGTTTTCTGCAGATGTCACCTATTTTGATGACCATAAGTTACTGCAATCCAGCGGGCGTATCTTTGTTGCCAATGATTCAATCAGAGAAGAGAGAAAGAGTTCAGATAGTGAAGTGATCCGTATTACCGATATGTTTCGCGGGATTGCCTATGTGTTGGAGCCAGGCTCAAAGGAGTATTATCAACAGGAAGCACTTGCTGTGCCACGTGATCCAGCCCGTTTTTGTGCGGAGATGATGCTTCTTGAATGTGGCTACAGGGGAGAGAAAGAGATAGATGGTAGGGTAACCGAGCATTGGAGTGCGGAGCTTGGGTTTGGTGATCTCAGTATTGGAGTCTCCGCCTGGTATGACCCAACTATTCAGTACCCAGTTCGAATTGAGCTAAATGATGGGGCTGCTCTACAGCTGAGCAATATTCAGATTGCCCGCCCACCCTCATCACTCTTCTCCATACCATACAACTACCGCATGGTTGAGCAGACAGATAGTGACCAGTCAGCCGGTTTTCCAGAGTGGCCATGAGACTGTTATACTTTGCCACCAAATTTTGTTATCGCCTATTTAGTCACCCATAGAGACAGGAAGTTGATATGAAAATCTTGATCAGAATGCTCGCATCTATCCTTCCAGGAGTAATTGTTGGATTGGGTGTGATTGGTTATCTGGAGAGGGATAGCATTCAGGAGGAGTGGTCCTCAATTTTTGGTCACCACGATACGGAAGAGATTCACCAGGATGAGCATGAGAAAGAAGAGCCTTCTCTGGCAATAACGGTTGAGCCCGAAGATGAGGATAATAAACCTCTGCCGGTCTCTGAACTTAAGTCTCGTATTTTTAAGGAAGATACACAAAACAGTGCCTCCATAGATGAGTCAAAGATAGCAGAACCTCCCGTTGCAGCAACGGAGCCAGAACCAGAAAAGATTGCGGTGGAAGAGGGCAGTGCTATCGGGCAACCATCTGAGCCTCCAGCCCTGGATGAGGTGTTGGGTCTGGAGAAAAAACAACCCACCATATCTCTATCAGAGATGATGGATGATATGCCAATAACGGCGGAACAGGTTATTGCCATGAAAGAGCCCATGGAGAAGCTTGCAGAGCAGTTTAGCCCGTTATCCAGCAAGTCAATTGGCAGCGATCCGTACGGTATCACCGCAGAGCAGCAACGCTCTGATGTCTGGCATATAGAGAGCCTGGAGGAGGAGTCAGAGCTACAGTGGCTCTGGAATCGTGGACGACAGGCGTTTTGGGAGGGTGATTACGAGCTTGCTGTAGAGAGTTATCGCTCTCTTCTGCAGGAGGAGCCGATGAATCCAGATGGCTGGGGAGAATTGGGAAATATCTACTATGCCAAGAAGGATTGGACCAGGGCAGTCAGAGCATTTGGCAGGGCAGCTGTTGCTCTTACCCTGGCTGACAGGGCTGATGAGGCAGAGAAGATCCTGACGGTTATCCGCGGGATCGACCCTGCAATGGCCGATCAGCTATCAGCCAGCCTTGCCCGGCAAATGTTAAAAAAACAGTAAGTTAGAACTTTCTAATTTTAGACTACAGCTATTTTTTCTTTTTCAAAAAACGTGCTAAAGTGCGCGAACTATTAACGGGACAGGATTTATTTATGTCAGAAGATACAAAGATGAGTGATGAGAAACTGGGTGAATCAATGGGTATTGAACCAGGAACAGTCTCTCTGGATGGACAACCACTCGAACGTTTTGCCAGCTGTTTCGAGAAGAGTGCCAGACGCTGGGAGATGGTGGTATATCCGGCTCTGTTCGCATTCTGCGTACTCTCAATCTATGGTTTCTACATGATCTACCATCTTACTCAGGATATGTCCCACATAGCCCGTAACATTCAGGTTATGTCTACCAGTATTGACCCATATATGGGGCAGCATATGGCAAAAATGGTTGATGGTGTAGAGAGCATGTCAGGTAATGTTGAGGTGATGTCGCGTAACATTAATGCAATTGATGGAAATATCGAGGCAGTCACTGTCAGTATGAACAATATTAATACAAATATGCAGCAGATTACCGGCCACATGCAGACCCTGGAGCCAATGTTGGCCAGCATGAACAATCTAGACCAATCAACTCAGAATATGGCCAACAGCACTTTCCATATGACCCGGGAGATGGGGTCAATGAATCGTGGTCTCTCACCGCGAGGGATGTTCTCACGCTTTAGCCCATTTTAGTGAATAGTTTGTGAAGAGGGGGGACCTCTGGAAAGGGTGCTCATGGAGACATGAGTGCCCTTTTTTCTTAGGGCCTTCTGTATGGCGGTAGATCTGGCTCAGGAATATCCACAATCTTGAACTTCATTGTCTCAAGATCACCAAATATATATGTTGGCTGAACACGATCCATTCCAGATGAGCTGCCGGGGTTAACCAGTAGAGTGGTTTTATTATTGTTGCTGGAATTATGTTCTATTGATTCAATCTTGCAGCGGTGATTGTGCCCACAGCAGATCAGATCCCACTTTCCAGTAAGTGCCAGAGCCTCGGCATAATCTGGAAAATGGACCATAAAAATCATTCTTCCATTAATCTCCAGAGATGCGTCTCTACCGTGGTAATTAATTAGACTGTCTGGATTTTGAGACAGTTTCCCCATAACCGCTATATCGCCCTTATTATTGCCATGGATTACATGGATAGGAAGACCAAACTGATTTGCCTTTTTTAGGGTATAAGGGGCTACAACATCACCACAATGCAGCACTAGCTCTGCTCCACGCTCTTTGGCATCAGCCAGGGCTGAGTGAAATAGATCTATCTGATCATGGCTATCAGAGATGATGCAGATTTTCACTAGAAATTAGGCTTCTCAGGTGCGTTCTGGAATCTCTCAATACTATCCAGGATCTCTTTATGGGCAGACTCGGCACCCTCCCAGCCATCAATCTTGACCCACTTGCCCTCTTCCAGATCTTTATAGTGTTCAAAGAAGTGGGAGATCTTCTCCAGTAGCACTGGAGAGACATCCTCAGGGCTTTTGGCATTCTTGTAGATTGAGCATAGCTTGGATACCGGAACAGCCAGAACCTTGGCATCAGCCCCTGCCTCATCAGTCATCTGTAGAACTCCTACAGGGCGACAGCGGATTACGGAGCCGCTAATTATGGGGTATGGGGTCACCACCAGAACATCGACTGGATCTCCGTCATCTGAGAGGGTGTGAGGGACATAACCATAGTTACATGGATAGTGCATGGCTGTGTTCATAAAGCGATCAACAAACATTGCACCGGTCTCCTTATCAACCTCATATTTGACCGGATCCGCATTGGCCGGTATCTCAATAATGACATTGATCTCTTCAGGAATGTTTTTTCCGGTAGATACTCGATCCAGATTCATAAAATGATACTCCTATATTGCTGTTAACTATTGTTTGCTAGTTATGGTTGTTTCCCACAGGACCCCATTATTTTTTGGAAAATTGCAATATAACAATTATCAGCCATAAAAAAGGGCCGGTTTCCCGGCCCTTATTGTACCCCTTTCGGGAATCTTCAAATAGTGAAGATTGTTGTAACTGTAACGTTACAGTAGAGGCACCATCATCAGGGCAACAATATTGATGATCTTGATCAGTGGGTTGATCGCAGGACCAGCTGTGTCCTTGTAGGGGTCACCTACAGTGTCACCAGTTACCGCTGCCTTGTGGGCATCAGATCCCTTGCCACCAAAGTTTCCATCCTCGATGTACTTTTTAGCGTTATCCCAGGCACCACCACCGGTGGTCATGGAGATCGCGATAAAGATGCCGGTTACGATGGTGCCGATCAGCATGCCGCCCAGCGCCTCCTTACCCAGTAGCAGACCTACAACAATAGGGGCCGCGATAGGAAGAATGGATGGAACAATCATCTCCTTGATTGCGGAGCGGGTCAGCATGTCCACTGCCTTGCCATAATCAGGCTTGGCGCGGTGGTCCATGATTCCAGGGATCTCCCGGAACTGACGGCGCACCTCATTTACGATACCACCAGCTGCACGACCCACGGCCTCCATAGCCATTGCACCAAACAGGTAAGGGATCATTCCACCAAGGAATAGACCAATAATTACCATATGGTTGGAGAGGTCAAAGTTTACATTGCCACCCAGAGCATGAGTGTAGTCAGCAAATAGAACCAGTGTAGCCAGGCCGGCAGAACCGATTGCATAACCCTTGGTTACAGCCTTTGTAGTGTTACCAACAGCATCCAGAGGATCAGTAATATTACGAATCTCCTCAGGAAGCTCTGCCATCTCGGCAATACCACCAGCGTTATCGGTAATCGGGCCATAGGCGTCCAGCGCAACAATGATACCGGTCATGGAGAGCATGGAGGTTGCAGCGATGGCAATTCCATATAGCCCTGCCAGCTCATATGAGCCCCAGATAGATGCACAAACAGCAACAACAGGAGCAGCAGTTGATTTCATTGATACACCAAGTCCGGCAATAACATTTGTACCATCACCAGTGGTCGATGCCTCAGCAATATCACGTACCGGCGCATACTCGGTTGCGGTGTAGTATTCGGTAATCACAACCATCGCGGCGGTAAGTGCCAGACCAATCAGTGCCGCATAGTAGATGCTGCGTGAGGCAACCTCTACTCCATCAATGATCAATGCGTCACCAAACATCATGGTTGTTACCGGGTAGAAGACCACCGCAGCAATTGCACCAGCAACTGCAAGTCCCTTGTACAGGGCATTCATGATCTTGCCACCATCGGCCACCTTCACAAAGTAGGTGCCTACAATAGAGGCAATGATGGAGATACCACCAAGTACCAGAGGATAGAGGATGGCGGAATCACTTCCCTCAACCATCAACATTCCTAGCAACATGGTTGCAACAGTGGTTACTGCATAGGTCTCGAAGAGATCAGCAGCCATACCGGCACAGTCACCAACATTATCACCAACATTATCGGCAATAACAGCTGGGTTACGGGGGTCATCCTCAGGGATTCCAGCCTCAACCTTACCCACGATATCAGCGCCAACATCAGCACCCTTGGTGAAGATACCACCACCCAGACGGGCAAATATGGAGATTAGTGATCCGCCAAATGCCAGGCCAACCAGTGCGTGAAGGATATCTTCAGTCGCCATGCCTGTAGCAGCAAGAACAGCATAGTAGCCAGCAACACCCAGGATGCCTAGACCAACAACCAGCATACCGGTGATTGCACCACCGCGAAAGGCAACCTGGAAAGCGGCATTGATTCCATTATTGGCAGCCTCGGCAGTTCGCGAGTTGGAGCGAACAGAGATGTTCATTCCAATAAAGCCGGCAGCACCAGAGAATGTTGCACCGACAGCAAAACCGATGGCAGTGGCCCAGTCAAGAGAGAAACCAATTACCGCAAACAGTGCAACACCAACGTAACTGATGGCAGCGTACTGGCGAGTCAGATATGCTTGAGCACCCTGCTGTATGGCGGCTGCAATCTCTTGCATCCGCTCATTCCCGGTTGATTTGGCAGTAATCCATTGAATGGACGTAACGCCATAGGCAATCGCAGCAAAACCTGCGATTAGTGAAAACAAAAGTTCGGTGGACATTACAATCTCCTAAAGGTTGAAAAAAATAGTGACAGGATCGTCCGATGATTCCTGCCGGTTAAGTTAAATCTCAAAATTGTCCAGCTTTTTATCGACAGAAACATTGTCCAAGGTCACATATTTTGGCATGCCGTTATCGTCATATTCTGGGTAAGCCTCGCCCTGCATTAGTGGGTAGAGGTACTCCTTGCAGCCATCGGTAATACCGAAGCCATCCTCGGAGATGAACTCCATTGGCATCATCTTCTCTACATTTGCTACCTCGGATAGAGGAGCCTTGCCAATCTCCCATGTATATGGATTGTTTGAGGTGCGTACCACAGTAGGCATGATGGAGTTGTCACCATCAAGGGCAAAGTTTACCCCGGCTTCACCAAGAGCATAGGCCTGTTCCACATCAGATGCGGATGCGAGGTGGCGTGCAGCACGCTGCAGGTAATCGGCAACAGCCCAGTGGAATTTGTATCCCAATGCATCCTTGATGATATTTGCAACTACAGGTGCGGCTCCACCTAACTGGGCATGGCCAAAGGAGTCACGTGTTCCCTGCTCTGCCAGGAACTTGCCGTCTGGCCAGTGGGCACCCTCAGATACGACGATGGTGCAGTAGCCATGCTCCTTGACCTTGGCATCAACTGCAGCCAGGAACTTCTCCTGATTAAATTCAACCTCGGGGAAGAGGGTGACTACTGGTATGCCGTAATCCTCAACCAGTGCACCGGCTGCAGCAATCCAGCCAGCATGACGTCCCATAACTTCGATCACAAAGATCTTGGTAGAGGTTGCAGCCATTGAACGCACATCATATGAGGCCTCCAGAGTGGAGACAGCAATATATTTCGCAACTGAACCAAAGCCTGGGCAGTTGTCAGTAATTGGCAGATCATTATCTACGGTTTTGGGCACATGAATTGCCTGTACCGGAAACCCCATCTTCTCGGAGAGCTGAGAGACCTTGTAACAGGTATCTGCAGAGTCGCCACCACCATTGTAGAAGAAGTAACCGATATTATGTGCCTTGAATACCTCGATCAGGCGCTCATATTCACGCTTGTTCTCCTCGAGGCTCTTAAGTTTGAAGCGACAGGATCCAAAACCGCCAGATGGGGTCGTTTTTAGTGCAGCAATATTCTCATCAGACTCTTTGGATGTATCGATCAGCTCTTCAGTTAGGGCTCCAATAATACCGTTACGTCCAGCGTAGACCGTACCGATTTTGTCTGAGTGTTTGCGGGCAGTTTCGATTACACCGCAGGCAGATGCGTTGATTACTGCGGTAACACCACCGGACTGTGCATAGAAAGCATTCTTTACTGACATTCAGTTAACTCCTTGTTGACAATTGTTAAATAGTTGATTTTTAAGTAATATATTTAGGTTTTATTAGCTGGCTGTCGCCCCAAGTGCTCTGTCATGGCTCTCTTTACAGTGCTGATTTCAGTTGCAGAGAGATCATGGATTTCAATTTTTCTTGCAATTTCGTTCGCAAAAAGTGGTTATCAACACAATAAATTCATTGACATTTTTCAGTTAACTGAATATATATGGGGTACAAACCAATATCTGGTTGAACTTATACAGAAAATTGGCCCCAGTCACAAATAAACAAGACCAATTGAATTATAAAAAATCAAGATCTCCTCAGTAATCCAAGGGCTTTTTCTCTGGGAATTTTCCCTGATTTGAGGGGTGATAGATAGTGTTATGAAGGAAAATATGAAGTAATGATTAGGATGGCATTGCTTGGTCCCGAAGGATCAGGGAAAGATGAATATGCGAATAAACTGGCTGATAAATATGGTGTTCCAGTAGTTGCTGTTAGCGAACTTCTAAGGAGTGAGGTTGAGAGTGGTTCTCAGCTGGGGCTTGATATTCAGAAAGGACAGAAGGGAAAGAAGCCTGTTCATGATGATCTTGTTCTTCAGGTTATGTATCAACGTCTCTCAGAAAAGGATGTAGAGGATGGCTTTATTCTTGAAGGCGGACCAAAAACATCTGCCCAGGCAGAGGGTGTTGATGCATTTCTGTTGCGTCAGGGGCGAGGTTTTGCAGGTGTTGTACTAATCAGGTATGACTATGATGAATTTATGGAGTCGATGACCGGCCGATTAACCTGTAGAGAGTGTGGATCAATATTTAATATTTATACAAGCCCACCAGTTGTGGAAAAGATGTGTGATGAATGCGGTGGTCGACTACATAGACGTGTAGACGATCGTGAAGAGACCATCAGTCGCCGGCTTCGAGAGTATGAGTCAGTTGAAGAGCCGCTTACAAAGTTTTATCAGGATCGCCTTGAGATAGTTGAAGGTGGTTTTGATGATAAGAGTGTATTTAAGTCTATTAGTCGTGCAGCCGAGAAGCTAAAGAAGGCGGCTCCAGAGATTCAGGTAAGTTCAACCCAAGAAGAGGAAACGGTAATGGCAGACGAAGAGAAGAAGAAAAAAGCGGCGGCAAAGAAGAAGGTGGCAGCCAAGAAGAAAAAGGCAGCCTCTAAAAAGAAGGTGGCAGCCAAGAAGAAAAAGGCAGCCCCTAAAAAGAAGGTAGCGGCCAAGAAGAAAAAGGC
>NZ_CEYDPX010000029.1:0-14773 GCF_982804495.1 Candidatus Thiopontia autotrophica
AAGATCTACTACCCTAGCTGATCCACATCCCGCACCGCCCCTCTGGCTGCGCTGGTTGTCATTGCCGCATAGGCACGCAGTGCTGCCGATACCTTGCGGTCCCGATCGATCGGTTTCCAGCTATCAGCCCCCTTCTGCTCCATTACGGAACGGCGCTGCTCTAGTACCTCATCATCAACCACCACCCGTATTGTACGGTTGGGGATACTGATCTCGATTATATCTCCCTCCTCTACCAGACCAATTGCACCACCCTCTGCCGCCTCCGGTGAGGCGTGACCGATTGAGAGACCGGAGGTGCCGCCCGAGAAGCGACCATCGGTAATCAGCGCACACTCTTTCCCCAACCCCTTCGATTTCAGATAGCTGGTTGGGTAGAGCATCTCCTGCATCCCGGGGCCTCCTCGTGGCCCCTCGTAGCGGATGAGTACTACATCACCAGCCTTGATCTGGTCATTCAGAATGGCATCTACTGCACTATCCTGACTTTCGAAGATTCTAGCAGGACCACTAAAATCGAGAATGGACTCATCCACACCCGCGGTCTTCACAATACAGCCATCCTCGGCAATATTGCCGTAGAGAACAGCTAGGCCACCATCCTGACTGAAGGCGTGGGCACCATCACGAATACAGCCGTTGGCACGATCTCGATCTAGCTCGTCATACCTCTTCTCCTGACTGAATGCGGTCTGGGTGGGAACGTTACCAGGGGCGGCACGGTAGAACTCCTCCACTGCCGGATCTCTAGTATGGAGAATATCCCACTGGTTTAGCGCATCCCCAATGGTCTTGCTATGGACTGTCCCCTGCAGCGGATGGACTAGCCCCTGTCGCTCCAGCTCTCCAAGAATAGCCATCACCCCACCGGCACGGTGGACATCCTCCATATGGTAGTCGGGGGTCGATGGTGCCACCTTGCAGAGATGCGGAACCTTGCGTGACATCCGATCCATATCCTCCATAGTAAAATTAACACCCGCCTCCTCCGCTGCTGCCAATAGATGGAGCACTGTATTGGTGGAGCCCCCCATCGCAATATCAAGCGCCATCGCATTCTCAAAAGAGCGGAAGGTGGCGATGGAGCGCGGCAGCACTGATTCATCGTCTCCTTCGTAATAGCGCTTGGCCAGACCAACAATTGTTCTGCCAGCCTCAAGGAACAGCTCTCTACGATCTGCATGAGTCGCCAGCAGTGAACCATTTCCAGGCAGTGAGAGCCCCAACGCCTCAGTGAGGCAGTTCATGGAGTTGGCGGTAAACATCCCTGAACAGGAACCACAGGTAGGGCATGCGGAGCGCTCCATCTCCATTACATCCTTATCGGAGACCTTCTCATCTCCTGCTGCAATCATTGGATCGATCAGGTCGAGGTGAACCTCTTTTCCCTGTATCACTGCTTTGCCAGACTCCATAGGGCCGCCGGAGACAAATATCACCGGAATATTTAGTCGCAGTGATGCATTCAGCATTCCCGGGGTGATCTTGTCACAGTTGGAGATACAGACCAGTGCATCGGCGCAATGAGCATTAACCATATACTCAACCGAGTCAGCAATGATCTCGCGTGACGGCAGGCTGTAGAGCATCCCGCTGTGGCCCATTGCAATACCATCATCCACCGCAATGGTGTTGAACTCCTTGGCTACGCCACCGGCCTTCTCGATCTCTCGGGCCACTAACTGACCCATATCCTTGAGATGGACATGTCCGGGGACAAACTGGGTGAAGGAGTTGGCAATGGCGATAATCGGTTTATCGAAATCCTCATTGGTCATGCCGGTGGCACGCCATAGGGAGCGGGCTCCAGCCATATTTCTGCCGTGAGTTGTGGTTCTGGATCGATATTCGGGCATGGTCAACGTCCTGTCTGTTAAAATGGTTCGAATAGTAGCGACAAAGTATACCTTCAGACCCCGATGAGCACAGCAGAGACAATAATAAAATCTTCCCCTACGAAACTCCCTACAGTGGGATTATCACGCCGCCTCTTTGCAATATTTTATGACAGCCTGTTACTGCTGGCACTACTGCTGATTGCAACAGCTGTTGGGACTATCTTTACCGATGGTGAGGCCACTGACCCAGGTAACCCACTGATGACTACCTGGCTCTTCTTTGTCTCATTCTTCTACTTTGCCTGGCCCTGGCTCAATACTGGACAGACCCTAGGGATGAAGACCTGGCGTATTCGCCTAGAGCGGATTGACGAAAAACCACTCACCCTGTGGCACATATTGTTACGTTTTTTGAGCGCAATCCCATCCATAGGCCTGGGTGGAGTCGGGCTCTGGTGGATGCTGTTCAACAAGGATAAATTGGCGCTCCACGACATCTTCTCGGAGACCAGGATGGTGGATATAAAACAGCTAAAACAGTGACACAATGGAGAAAATCTCCAGCGTGGTCCGGCCTGCCAGGCCCCAATCCTAATCCAGTACGTGTGAAACCAGCCCATCCGCTAGCTTGGGCTCAAACCAGGTGGATTTGGGTGGCATCACCTCATTGGCATCGGCCACATCCATAAGGGCCTCCATGGTGGTTGGGTAGAGGCTGAAGGCAACTGCCATCTCCCCTGAGTCAACCCGCTTCTCCAGCTCTCCCAATCCACGCATTCCCCCCACAAAATCAATTCGATCATCCCTGCGTGGATCACTGATCCCCAGTAGCGGCTCAATCAGATTATTCTGTAGCAGGCTGACATCAAGTGAGGCTACCGGATCATCAGATGGAACCAGTTCAGGGTGGATATCAAGCCGGTACCACTGACCGTTGAGATACATTCCAAACTGGGTGGGTTTCTCTGGACGCACCTCATCAGCACTCATCTCCAGATCAAAAGAGGCGGCAACCATTGCCAGCAACTCATCCACTGAATGGTTGTTGAGATCACGAATCACCCGATTGTAATCAAGAATTTTCATCTCATCATGGGCAAAGGCAACCGTTAGGAAATACTGCGCACTCTCGTTACTGCTCTCCTTGGCGACACGGGAGGCAGAGGCAGAACGGTGGTGTCCATCCGCAATATAGAGTGCCTCGGTGGCATCAAAGATCCGATTCAACTGCTCAATCTTCTCGTCATCATCCAGCACCCAGAGGGTGTGGCCAATCCCATCATCAGCAACCAGGTCATAGATTGGTGCCTCAGATGCTTTCTCATCAATAATGGCCTTGACCGCATCATCTGCCCTATATGTAAGCAGCACCGGGCCGGTCTCTGCGTTGAGTGCCGTGATCTGGCGCACCCGATCATCCTCTTTTACCGGGCGGGTAAACTCATGCTTGCGCACACGGTTAATATCATAGGCCGCCACCGAGGCCCCGAATACCAATCCGGTCTGCACATGGTCTTCCCACCTCAGACGATAGATGTAGTAGCAAGGCTTCTCTTCACGAATCAGCACCCCATCATCAACCAGTCGCTGCAGATTCTCTGCCCCTTTTGCATATACAGCAGGGTCATAGGGGTCCGTCCCCTCCGGCAGATCAATCTCCGGCTTGGATATATGGAGAAAACTGTTGGGACGTCCCTCTGCACGAACTCTGGCCTCGGCAGTATTGAGTACATCGTAAGGTGGTGCCACCACCTCTTCTGCTCGCTCTGGGGCAGGACGAAGGCCTCTGATTGGTGTAACTAACATAATAATAATTCCTTAACTATCTCACTGAAGTTCATGATTCAGTCAGGCACTCTGTGTTCCTGACGTTGGCTGCGCCTGCTTAAGGGGTGCTTTAACAGATCAAGCTTACCCCTGTCTGAGCGTAGCGAGTTTGGGTGAGCGCTGTTAAAACATTCCTTAAGCAGGAACAAAGCAGCCATGGGAAGGAAAACAGAGTACCTGACTGAATCAATGTAATCTTATTTCAACTTCTCTCGCAGTATCTGATTGACCTGACCAGGATTGGCCTGCCCTTTTGAGGCCTTCATCACCTGTCCAACAAAGAATCCAAGCAGCTGTTCTTTGCCCGCCCTGAACTGTTCTGCCTGCGCAGGATTGGCTGCAATCACCTCATCAATCATTGCCTCGATTGCGCCACTGTCGGTAATCTGCTTCAGCCCCCTCTTCTCAATAACTGTATCGGCATCACCCTCGCCACCCCACATTGCCTCAAATACCTGTTTGGCGATCTTGCCGGAGATGGTGTTGTCAGAGATGCGTCTGATCATACCGCCAAGCATATTGGCGGATACTGGAGAATCGGCAAGAGAGATACCGTCCTTGTTGAGGGCAGCTGAGAGCTCACCCATCACCCAGTTGGCCGCCAGCTTGTTTTCACCACCGGCTGCCTCTGCCACCGCCTCAAAATAGGCGGCCGTATCCCTGCTACTGGTGAGCATACCGGCATCATAGGCACTCAGCCCAAGATGGGTGATAAAGCGGTGCTTCTTCTCATTGGGAAGCTCAGGCAGCTCCTTGCGGATTGACTCGATATACTCATCATCCAGTACACATGGCAGGAGGTCCGGATCAGGGAAGTAGCGGTAATCATTTGCCTCCTCCTTGGAACGCATGGAGCGGGTCTCCCCCTTGTCCACATCGTAGAGGCGGGTCTCCTGAACTACCTTGCCTCCATCCTCCAGGATATCCATCTGACGATCAAATTCATAGGCGATCGCCTTCTCCATAAAACGGAAGGAGTTGAGATTCTTGATCTCGGCACGGGTGCCATACTCCTCCTGACCCTTAGGACGCAGCGAGATATTGACATCCATGCGGAAAGATCCCTCCTGCATATTACCATCACAGATCTCCAGGTACTGCACCAGGGAGTGAATCTTCTTGGCGTAGGCAATAGCCTCTGCCGCAGAACGGATATCCGGCTCGGAGACAATCTCCAGCAGTGGAGTGCCTGCGCGGTTGAGATCAATTCCGGTCATTCCATGGTAGTCCTCATGGAGTGACTTTCCTGCATCCTCCTCCAGATGGGCACGGGTCACCCCAACCATCTTGGTGGAACCGTCCTCGAGGTCAATCTCGATCTCACCCACTCCAACAATCGGCAGATCCATCTGACTGATCTGGTACCCCTTGGGAAGATCAGGATAGAAGTAGTTTTTGCGGGCAAAGACTGACTTGTGTGCTACCTCGGCGTCAATCGCCAGCCCAAACTTGGTCGCCATATGGACCGCCTCCCGGTTCAGTACCGGCAACACCCCTGGTAGCCCCAGATCAACGGCACAGGCCTGAGTATTGGGTTCTGCGCCAAACGCGGTAGAGGCTGCAGAGAAGATCTTTGTCTTTGTTGCGAGTTGGGCATGAATCTCCAACCCGATCACCATTTCCCATTCCATTATTCAATCCCCTCTGGCATCTCTCTATGCCAGTCCGTCACCTGCTGATACCGATGTGCGAGATTTAGCAATTTCGATTCGCTGAAGTGGTTACCAATCAACTGCAGACCAACCGGCATGTCATTACTAAATCCTGCCGGGATTGACATCCCCGGCAAACCTGCAAGGTTGACTGCAATCGTATAGATATCCGAGAGGTACATGGTGACTGGATCATCCGACTTCTCACCCTGACGGAAGGCTGTGGTTGGGGTTACCGGACCCATAATTACATCAACCTTCTCAAAGGCGTTATGGAAATCCTCACTGATAAGACGGCGCAGTCGCTGAGCCTTCAGGTAGTAAGCATCATAATAGCCGGCAGATAGCACATAGGCACCAATCATGATTCTACGCTGCACCTCAGAGCCAAAGCCCTCTCCGCGAGAGCGCTTATAGAGATCCTCCAGATCCTTTGGATCCTCACAGCGATATCCGTAACGAACCCCATCATAGCGAGAGAGATTGGATGAGCACTCTGCTGGTGCCAGTACATAATAGGTGGGAACTGCCAGGCCTGAGTTTGGCAACTCGATCTCTACGATCTCTGCCCCCATCTTGCGATACTCCTCGATCGCCTCCTCCACAGCCTTGCCAATCCCACCATCCAGCCCCTCACTGAAATACTCCTTGGGAAGCCCAATTCGAACCCCCTCCAGGGAGTCATTAAGAGGCGCCGTGTAATCCGGTACTTCACGATCCATGCTAGTAGAATCTTTAGGATCAAAACCCGCCATTGCGTTGAGCATCAACGCCGCATCCTCGGCACTCCGGGTCATTGGACCACCCTGGTCAAGGCTGGAGGCGAAGGCGATCATTCCCCATCGTGAAACCCGACCATAGGTTGGTTTCAGTCCGGTAATTCCACACAATGCTGCTGGCTGACGAATAGATCCGCCAGTATCGGTACCGGTAGCCGCAGGTACCAGCCGAGCAGCCACTGCCGCTGCCGATCCACCGGAGGAGCCGCCGGGCACGGTATCCCGATTCCATGGGTTACTGACCGGACCGTAGTAACTATTCTCATTGGATGACCCCATTGCAAACTCATCCATATTGGTCTTGCCCAGCATTACAAACCCTGCCTGCTGCATCTGCTCAACCACAGTTGCATCATAGGGGGCAATAAAGTTATCCAGCATTTTTGATCCACAAGAGGTTCGGATCCCCTCCGTGCAGAAGATATCCTTGTGAGCAATCGGCAATCCGGTCAATGGGCCTGCCTGACCTGCTGCAATCAGACGATCAGCCTCAGCAGCCTGACTCAGGGCCTCATCACGGGTTACTGAAATGAAGCTGTTCAGTTCCGGGCCAACTCTCTCAATCCTCTCCAGATAGTATTCGGCGAGCTCTACGCTGGATGCCTCTTTATCCCGTAATAGCCGGGATAGCTCAGATAATGTTTTGTTTTTCATAGGTTATTCAATATTTATTTAGTGCAATTCCATTTACACAAAAACCCCCATCCGGGAGTATGCTACCGAGTCACTCCCTACTCAATCACCTTCGGTACCAGAAAGAGGCCTGCATCCGTTTGAGGAGCATTTTGTTGCAGATGTTCCCGCTGGTTTTGTTCAGTGACAACATCTTCACGCAGACGCTGATTTGCATCATGAGGGTGCGCCAATGGCTCCACACCCTCGGTATCCACTGCATTCATCTCATCAACTAGCGAGAGAATCCCGGAAAGATCCTCTGCATAACCGGGGACTGCATCCTCTTTGATGGCCAACCGGGCCAAATGGGCAATCTTCTCTACATCTGATTTTTCAAGTGACATTGTTCATCTCAACCGACAAGCTAATAAAACGCACTAAATTAACATATAAGCATCCTTGCCCCAACCCCAAGCGACTGCTAAAGTTGGAGATTGCCATAACAATTATTATCTCAAAGGAAAAAAGGATGTTTGGACGTCTGTTTGGATTTTTCTCCAACGATCTATCGATCGATCTGGGGACAGCAAATACACTGGTCTATGTGCGCAACCAGGGGATCGTACTAAATGAACCATCTGTTGTTGCCATTCGCGAGGAGAGTCGTGGCGACAGATCCATTACCGCAGTCGGCACAGAGGCCAAGCGAATGCTGGGCCGCACCCCAGGAAATATTACCGCCATTCGTCCACTCAAGGATGGGGTAATTGCTGACTTCAATATTACCGAGAAGATGTTGCAGTACTTTATTCATAAAGTACATGAAAACCGCTTCTTCAAGCCAAGTCCTCGTGTACTGGTCTGTGTTCCGTGTGGCGCAACCCAGGTTGAGCGTCGTGCCATCAAGGAGTCGGCAGAGGGTGCCGGCGCACGTGAGGTTCATCTGATTGAGGAGCCAATGGCTGCTGCGATTGGAGCCGGCCTTCCAGTAGAGCAGCCAGGCGGCTCAATGGTAGTTGATGTTGGTGGTGGCACCACCGAGGTAGCAATCATCTCGCTGGCTGGAGTTGTCTACTCTGCATCAACCCGTGTTGGTGGCGACCGACTTGATGAGGCTATCGTAAATTACGTCAAAAGAAATTACGGCAGCCTTATTGGGGAGGCAACCGCAGAACGGATCAAAATCGAGATTGGAAGTGCCTTTCCGGGCGATGAGATTCGTGAAATTGAGGTTCGTGGTCGTAATCTTGCCGAGGGTATTCCGCGCGCATTTACAGTCAACAGCAATGAAATCCTGGAGGCACTACAAGAGCCAATCTCGGAGATTATCCGGGCAGTCAGGGATGCTCTGGAGAAGACTCCACCTGAGCTGGCAGGAGATATTTCTGAAAGAGGGATGATTCTGACTGGTGGAGGAGCACTGTTGCGTGATCTCGATCGCCTGCTTACAGAGGAGACCGGTCTACCGGTTGCTGTTGCGGAGGATCCACTTACCTGTGTTGCTCGTGGAGGGGGACGTGCCCTGGAACTGATGGACAAGATGAACAGTGACTCCTTTCTGAGTGACTAAGGAACACTCTATACATTATCGACAAACTATTTTCTGAACTTGTCTGTCAACGCTGCATACAGATCCGCATCACGTGGGGCAATCTTCAAGAGAGGTGATACTCTTGTCTTGAAGATGGTTGTAGTGACTCTGCTATCAATCGCCCTGATTGCAACAGATCACCATTTAGAGAAGTCACACCAGATCAGGCAGTGGATGGAGACTTCACTCTATCCTCTACATCAACTAATTAATTTTCCTGGCAGTCTGTCAATCTGGATTGCCGATGAGACAACATCCAGTGAATCACTTCAGGAGCAGAACGCAAGCCTGAGAAAAAAAAATCTTCTACTGCAGCACAAACTTCAAAAGTATGAGGCAGTTGAGGCTGAAAACAGTCGCTTGCGGGAACTGCTGGACTCCTCATTTATCCTTGGTGAGATTCAGAGAAATGACCGGGTACGTCTTGCAGAGATCATCTCTGTAGACCTCGATGCATTTAATAAGGAGATCATTCTCAACAAGGGAAGTGATGACAAGGTATATATTGGCCAACCCTTGATGGATGCATCTGGGGTGATGGGGCAAATTATACGGGTTACACCGATATCGAGCACTGCCCTGCTGATATCATCATCACGCCACTCCATCCCTGTCCAGAACCGCAGAAACGGGGTCCGCTCTGTAGCAATTGGTTTAGGCCAATCCAACCGGCTCAAACTCCGTTTTCTTCCAACTGGAAGTGACCTCCGTAGCGGTGACACACTCATTACCTCCGGATTAGGTGGCAAATTCCCATATGGGTATCCGGTTGGAACCATCAAATCAGTTAATCATCCCGAGGGGAAACCATTTGCCGAGGTCCTGTTAACCCCGACAGCATCTCTGGAGAGAAGCCGTGAGGTCTTGTTGATATGGCCATCAAGACAACTTGGAAGTATGGAATGATGGCATACACAAGCAGGCGCAAGACCCAGGCCAATGTAGCATGGAGCATGGCTGCCATTCTTGTTGCAGGGGCAATTATTTTGACCGTGGTTCCTCTCCCAGAATATCTGCGTCCATTCCGTCCTCACTGGATCATCCTGGCCCTGTTTTATCTGGGAGTGTTCAGCCCAATGCAAAGTGGGATAGTAAGAAGCTGGTTGCTTGGAGTTGTAGTTGATGTATTAACCGGCACTCTTATGGGGATGCATGCACTTACATTCTCTCTGACAACCTTCATCACCCTTCGGTTTCACCTGCAACTTCGTGTATTTGTCGTTGCCCAACAGATGATTACCATAACTATTCTGATACTGCTCAATTTAATAGTTGAGATCATGATTCGTGCTGCAACAGGAAATCTGGTTGATACAATATATTTCTGGGGACCTCTCATCTCTACTCCTCTCTTCTGGCCTCCTGTATATATTCTGGCAAGCCGCCTGACCAGGCTACTTAACGAGCGATGATCCCTACACTAAAGGACCACCACTTCGAGGCAAGAATGTTTCGTACCAGGGTGATAGTTTCCATTGGATTTGTGATATTCATGGTTTTGGTATTGATTTTCAGGGTATTCAACCTCCAAATCATTCAGCATGACCACTTCACCACCCTATCAGATGATAACCGTGTCCACACACAACCCATCTCTCCTCCCAGAGGCAATATTTATGATAGAAACGGAGTGTTGCTGGCTAGCAACCGCACCACTTTTCGTCTGGAGATAACTCCCGGCAAAGTCACCAATATGGCGGATACTCTCAAGAGAATATCTCCACTAATCTCCTATAACGAAGAGGATCTGGAGCGCTTCCACCGTGAGCGCAGACGGGCCCATAAATCAGACTCTGTTCCACTACGGTTCTCTCTCAATGAGGATGAAGTGGCACGGTTTGAGGTTAATCGCCACAAGTTTCCTGGAGTTGCCATTCGTGACCACCAGACACGCCACTACCCTCTTCATAATCTAACTGCCCATCTTATCGGTTATATAGGAAGAATTAACGAGGCCGAGCTTCAACAGATTGATCCGCGCCAATATCGTGGAACAGAATATATTGGAAAAACCGGAATTGAACACTACTACGAAGATATTCTCCGTGGCACTCCAGGCATGCGCCAGGTTGAAAGCAATGTGCTGGGACGTTCTCTCCGGATACTTGAGGAGACAAACCCGACCCCTGGCGACAACCTGTTTCTTACTATAGACAGCAAACTTCAATCAATTGCCGATGAGGCAATGGGGGAATATCGTGGTGCAGTAGTCGCCATCCACCCCAAGACAGGAGAGGTTCTTGCAATGTTAAGCAAGCCATCCTTCAACGCCAACCTCTTTGTGAATGGCATTAGTCGTAACGCTTATCAGGAGCTACGTGACTCAAAGGATCGCCCTCTGTTCAACCGCTTTCTGCGGGGGCAGTACCCTCCAGGATCTACTGTCAAGCCACTAATGGCGCTGGCAGGACTGGAGACGAAACAGATACACGCTGATGAGTCTACTTTTTGTAGAGGTTGGTATCAGATAAAAGGGTACCGACACAAATATCGTGACTGGAAAAAACGGGGGCACGGTGATACAGATCTTGACAAGGCCATTGTGGAATCATGTGATGTCTATTTCTACAACCTTGCCTATCGCATGGGTATTGATGCAATCAATCAGTATGTTGGGCAGTTTGGATTTGGCAAACGTACAGGCGTAGATATCACTGGAGAGCAACCTGGTGTTCTACCATCTCGTCAATGGAAAGAGGTAAACCTGGAGCAACCATGGTATCCGGGTGAGACCTTGAGTGTCGGTATTGGACAGGGTTTTTTTACTGCCACCCCGCTACAGCTCTCATCCGCAACAGCAACTCTTGCCAACCAGGGACAACGGATGCAGCCCCGTCTGCTCTACGCAATTCAGGGGGCAGGCGCAAAAACTCCTCAACTACAGCCATATCAATCCCTTAATCAGATACCGATAAAGAGACAAGCCAACTGGGATCAGATCCATGAATCCATGCGTCGTGTAGTCCATAGCCGCCGCGGTACTGCAAAAAAAGTTGGTAGAAAATCAAAATATACAATCGCAGGAAAAACTGGCACAGCCCAGGTATACACCATAAAACAGGGAGACACATATGATGAGGCCAGTCTGCCAGAGCATCTGCGTGATCATGCCCTGTTTGTTGCCTTTGCCCCGCAAGAGGATCCGGAGATTGCCATTGCAGTAATTATTGAGAATGGCGGTCATGGTGGATCTGTCGCCGCCCCCATTGCCAAACAGGTGATGGACCAATATCTTCTGGAGTCTGCCGGATGAGTAGCCATTCTGCACTGGAGTCTCGTGGAGTTGACCATACCCAGAGAAAAACACCATTGGCATTTCGCCTTCATATTGATCTACCACTTTTAACGGCACTGCTTGTGCTCAGCATATTTGGGACAGTTATCCTATACAGTGCCAGCGGGGGTGACCTGGAGATGCTGACCCGTCAGATCACCCGTGTTGCTGTTGCCTTTACCGTTCTCTTTATAGTTGCTCAGACACCGCCACACTGGCTCAAGATAATCACCTTCTGGCTCTTTGTGATTGGCCTGATTATGCTGATTGCTGTTCCTCTGGTAGGCGAAAGCCATAAAGGTGCCCAGCGCTGGCTCAACCTGGGGATATTTCTTGTCCAACCCTCCGAGATGATGAAGTTGATCATACCGATGATGGTTGCTGCCTACTTGTCTGAACAGCACCTTCCTCCAGAACCAAAACGGTTACTGATTGCAACTGCAATTATCATCTTTCCAGTTCTTCTGATTGCAAAACAGCCTGATCTTGGCACTTCTCTGCTTATCGCCAGCGCAGGCTTTTTTGTCCTCTTTATGGCGGGAATATCGTGGAAAATTATTGCCGGGTTGAGTGCATCTGTAGCTGCTCTACTGCCACTATTCTGGATCTACCTGATGAAGGGATATCAAAAGCAGAGGGTCCTTACCTTTCTTGACCCAGAGAGTGATCCCCGTGGCTCTGGATACCATATTATCCAGTCCAAGATTGCCATAGGATCGGGCGGAGGATTTGGCAAGGGATGGTTCAATGGCACTCAGTCTCAACTGGAGTTTCTGCCCGAACGCCACACCGATTTTATATTCGCAGTCTTGGCGGAAGAGTTTGGATTCATGGGTGTGCTGTTCATCTTCTCCATCTATCTCTTTATTATTTTCCGCGGACTGACAATAGCCATGGAAGCACAGGAGACTTATACCCGTCTGTTGGCAGGCGGAATTACCATGATCTTTTTTACCTATTTCTTTGTGAATGTTGGTATGGTCACCGGTCTTCTGCCTGTTGTTGGATTACCACTACCAATGGTCAGTTATGGTGGCACCTCAATGGTTACACTGATGGCAGCCTTCGGTATTCTAATGTCTATTCATACTCATAGACGACTATTGAACAAATGAAAAAAATCACTCTCACAACCATAGCCCTGCTGCTCTATTCACAACTGGCCCTCTCACTGACCTCGCCGGAAGGGCTTGACCATGAACTTCTGCAACGTGATAACGTGCAGAGCTTTATCAACCGAATGGTCAACAACCATGGATTCAGCAGAGATGATCTTACAGAGACGCTGGGGCAGCTAACTCTGCGCGAAAAAAAAACCGGATCTGGAACATCATCTACCAAACGCAAGAAGAAGATGAACAACCCGGCAGAATCCAGGCCATGGGCAGAATACAGGGGCAAACATGTCAAGCCTGGAATCATCAGGAACGGAGTTAAGTTCTGGAACAACAACCGGGGAACTCTGGAGCGTGCAGCAAAAGAGTATGGTGTTCCTCCCCATATTATTGTTGGTATCCTCGGAGTAGAGACCCGCTATGGTGGCTACATGGGGAAGAACCCGGTCATCAATGCACTGGCAACCTTCGCCTTCAACTATCCCAGGCGTGAACGTTTCTTTACCTCTGAGCTGGAGGAGTTTCTACTGATGGCCCGGGAAGAGAAGAGAGATCCATATAGCTATCTTGGTTCATATGCTGGCGCCATGGGAATGTCGCAATTCATGCCCAGCAACTACCGAAAACTGGCTGTTGATTTCAACCAGGATGGTGCCAGAGATATCTGGCACACCCCGGACGATGCTATTGGCAGTATTGCAAACTACCTGAATCACCACGGATGGAAAAGTGGCGAACCAATTGCCACCCCGGCAACTTATACGCAGCCCGCAAAAACAGCAACCAAACATCTGGTCAGATCTGGTGACTCTCTATGGAAAATTGCCAACAATCTACGAACTACCGGCGGAGCATCCACTGATTCAATAATGAAACAGATCACCGACCTGAACCCTGATGCTTTTGTTGAACAGAATCCGGACAGATTGATTAAAGGGGTCACACTAACCCTTCCTGCACCTGCTGATCGCCCCTACAAGAACCTTATCCTGAAAAAATTGCGTCCAAAATATAGTGTTGGCGATATTCTCAATGCCGGTTTTCAGATTGAAGAGGAGTACCCTGCTGATGCCAAGGCGCTACTGCTGGAGCTTAAAGGTGCCAAAGGGAGAGAGTTTTGGGTTGCCCGACACAACTTCTATGTCATCTCACGATACAACCCCAGAACCATGTACACCATGGCTGTCTTCCAGTTGAGTGACGAGATACGCAAGGCCTACAACAGGGCGCAGAATCAACCATGAACAATCCCATATTTTTCACTCTCACACTTGCGGCATCCATCTTGCTGCTAAACGGATGCAGTACAACACCAACAGACAACAAATTACCGCTGGTAACCGATGCAATCCCAAAAGATGAACCACTGTGTAAATATGGAAATATGGCCTCATACAAGGTCAAAGGGATTGAGTACAGACCAATGCGCTCGGCCACAGGCTTTACCGAACGCGGGATCGCCTCATGGTATGGGCCCAACTTTAACGGCAAACCAACATCCTGTATGGAGACATACGATATGTACAAGATGACAGCCGCTCACAAGACACTCCCACTACCGAGCTATGTGGAGGTGACAAATCTTGATAATGACAAAAAGATTGTGGTCAGGGTTAATGACAGAGGCCCATTTCATGAGGGGAGGATAATAGATCTATCCTATGCAGCCGCTCTAAAACTGGATGTTGTAAAAAAAGGTACTGCTCCCGTCTCTATTCGGGTGCTGACACCTGGCGCAAAAACAGCTGCGCCACCAGGAGACAACCGATATCTGCAGCTAGGGGTTTTTGCAGAGAAGAAGAATGCCGATGCTCTTAGAGCAAAACTTGCAGAGCGGATAACAGTTCCTGTAGAAATCAAGGGTATTGTGAGCAATGGCAGATCTCTTTATCAGGTAATGATCAACCCCCAGTCTGGCAGATACTCAATAACAACCATTCGTAATCAACTGGAAAAAATTGGTATTAACGGGATTGTCAAAAAACAACAATGAATCACAAACAGGAAAATGCAATTTCTGAAAACAGGCCTCGGTCAGCAATTTCGATGGATCTTGGCATCTCTTTTTCAAGCGGTATAACC
>NZ_CEYDPX010000030.1:0-13123 GCF_982804495.1 Candidatus Thiopontia autotrophica
ACGCCCTGGACGCCCTGGACGCCCTGGACGCCCTGGACGCCCTGGACGCCCTGGACGTTTAGCGCCTGAATATCACTCTCTGTGGGGGGTAGAAAGGTTGTCTCTGCTTTGTAAACTGGGGGCTGGATGAGTGCAAATATCACGGCACCAATGGTGGCGATGGCAGTCAGCCCAAAGATGGTTCTCTTCTTCTTGACCAGAACATTCCAGAGATCGATAAGACTGATCTCATCCTCCTGAGGAAAATATCCATATGGTGGTGGATATGGCATGGTGGGCGGAGGGGTCTGTGGAGTCTCTTCTCTGGTCATTGTTATTCTGCTGCCGATTGGGCAGTAGCTCTCTCCGGTATCTGTAGTGAAAAATTGTGCTCAGAAGTTATTTGTTTTGTATGGCAATGTCAAATATTACGATATGTAACACCGTTGGCTGGACAGACTATATATCATCCAACCGATACTCTATGTAGGCATTATCCCGTAGCCTGCGTAACCAGGTCTCGGTTGCCTCGCTGATTTTACGTTTGCGGATCATCTGACGAGCCTGACTCATCAAAAACTCCTCAGTATTATCTTCCTGTTTGCGCTCAGTCAGTTTAATGATGTGCCAGCCAAAACGTGATTTAAATACCGGACTGATCTCTCCAGGTTGCAGCTTATCCATCTCTTTAACAAATTCTGGGACAAGGTTTTCAGGGTTCTGCCATCCCAGGTCGCCTCCATCCTTGGCGGAGCCGTCCTCTGAGTTTGTACGGGCCAGCTCTTCGAATGATTCACCACCAAGGGCACGCTCTTTGATGATCTCAAGTTTTGCCTTTAGTTTCTCATCACTGTTAAGTTCGCTGTTTTTCAATAAAATATGTCTGGCACGGGTCAGGGTAATCAGATGGGTTGCCTGCTGTTCACGGCTATCAAGTAGTGAGAGCAGATGAAATCCACTGGCACTGCGCAGAGGGCCAATAAATGGGCTCTGCTGCAGGTGCGGTAGTTGACCGGCAAAGAGTGTAGGGAGCTCGGCGGTGGTACGCCAATCCAGAATGCCCCCTTCAAGAGCGTTGCTTCCAGCGGACTGTTCCATTGCTGTCTGTTCAAAGCTTGCTCCAGCTGTCAGTTGCTGAACAATCTCAAGAGCGCTCTTTTTGGCAGATTGGATCTGTTCTGGTGAGGCCCCCTCTGGCAGTGGTATAAGGATGTGCCCCAATTTGTATTGGCGTAGCGAGTTGGCGTTCTCGGATGCCAGTTTGTCGGCTAACCGTTTTGCCTCATCGTCAGATATGGTTACCCTGTTTTCTACTTTTTTTACCTTGAGATTTTCTATGGTGATCTCTTTTTTCAGATTCTCCCGAAAGGTGAGGTAGTCGACACCCTCTTGAGCCAGGGCTTGTTTGAATGCAGAGAGGCTGAGTTTGTTGCGTTTTGCTATGCGCTGCATGGTGCGATCAGTGGTGGACTCGTCAATGACGATCCCTGCTTTTTCGGCAGCCTGAAGCTGGAGCCGTTCACTGATTATCTTCTCCAGAACCTGTGCAGTCAGTCGCTCTAGCGGTGGGAGCTTTACCTTTTTGCTATTGAGACGTTGCACAATAGTTGAGAGCTCACGTTCCAGATCACTTTTAAGGATTACATCGTTGTTGACGAGCGCGATAATGCGGTCAATGCTGGTGATCGAGGCCGCATTTGCAGCCATGGAAAAAAGCAGAGCTAGAGATAGAAAGAGTTTTGTCATCGCTTTAATCTTCCGGGTTGTATCCCTTGATGCTCTCAGAGAGCAGCTTGTTTAGTGGTTTGCGTTTACCGAGGTTTCCAAGCCCCTTTAGCTCCAGAGTCAGGAACCATTTTATATCGAATTTGTTGCGATCGGCACCGTTAAAGGTCTCGGTTCCATCAAAGTAGCGGTTACGGGTGAAACGCATGGCCCAACAGCAGGTGTCATAGCTGATTCCTGCCAGCTCATCGAGGGTGTGGGAATTTGGATCCATTAGTTCGTAGTTGTAACGTCCCAGCAGGTTCCAGCTCCCACCCCAGAGTGAGCCTACTCTCCATGCGGCGGAGAGATCATACTGTCTCTTGTCGTCACGGGAGTAGCTGTGGCCAATATTAAAAATATGGTTGCTGTCAGGTTGGTATTGGTAGTTTGCAGTTACAACATCATCCTGGCCATCGTATGGGTCGAGGCTGAGCTCCAGATCGGTATGGTGAGAACCAAAATCGGTATCCAGTTTGCCGACAATATTAGATGCGCTCTTTTCTGCCGAGATAAAGTTTATGGCCTGCTCAATGGAGGCGGTCAATATCTTCTCATCGCTATCCTGGTTAGTAAATGTTGTAGATAGTTTGGCGTTAAGTTGTTTGGTGTGTGTTGCCTTGTCACTACCAACAAAAGTTGTTTTTAACAGCTCGCTCTCCTCGGCACTTATGGAGGTGCTGTCAAAATCGGAGAGCTCTGAGGTTAGATCGGTATCCCTGCCATCCGGAATATAGGTGTAGGTCAGGGTTGGGGTAAGCTCCTGTAGATAGTTTGTGGTCTCACGCTCAAAGAAGATCCCGCTCTCCAGTTTGTAGGTAGGGATAGTGCGCTTCGGACTCTTGTCGACACTGCTGTTGAGATCATAGCGGCTATGGGCAACTGAGATGGATGGGGTCAGATAGGCAGAGTCGTTGAGGAAGTTGTATTTGTAGTTGACCCCGGGGGTGACAGATAGACGATTACCGGTAATCTTGGTGTCATGGCTAAAATGGGTAAACTGACTTGCTACGCTATAGTTGAGTTGGTCGTCATTACTCTCACTGGACCATGCGAGGTCTAGCTGTGGGAGTTTACGATATGGCTCGTTGTCTCCCGTTATATCTACAACACTCCAGGTCCCTGAGTTTGCGCTACAGGTTCGCTCTGATGTGTAGCTGGTGTTTTCAGTGCCGCTGATTGTACATTTACCACGCTTTCCGATTGTGTAGTGGTCAGAGAAGAGAAGGCCAGCACTCCAGCGCTCACCACTGTAGTTAATCTTTGCAGTCTGCTCCAGGGTGTCGCTGCTGGCAAGACCAAGAGTGTTGCCAAAATCACCAAGGTAGTTTCTGTCGGAAAGTGATGCGTAGTCAATCTCATACTTCAGTGGCCCTGCTAGTCCGCTCTGATAATCTCCCTTGTGGGCAAATTTGAGTTGCCAGCGGTCATCCTTGTAGAGGTCATCACTGGGGAGGAATCCTGCATCCAGCTCTCCATCGCTGGCACTATTGAGATAGCGGTAGTTGCCATCGAGTAGAAGCCCGCGTTTTGCGATCAGCCGCGGGGTGATGGTTGCATCCCGATTAGGGGCTATATTCCAGTAGTAGGGGATGCTGAGCAGTCCGCCACCGGCCTTTTCATAGCCCCAGCTGGGAAAGAGAAACCCTGACTTTCTACGCTCATCCATGGCAAAGGTCCATGACGGGGTATACATGATTGGTACACCCTGAAAGCGAACTACGGCATTTTTTGCAGTTCCCCAACCCTCAAGATCATCCATTCTGATCTCTTCAGCCTCCATCTCCCAGCTTTTATTATCTGGATCACAGGTGGTATAGGTGGCATTGCTGTAACGGTTGACGTAGCTCCCCAGTTTTTCGGCAAGTTCCGCCTCTCCACTGGAGTGATTATTGTCTATTTTGTATCTGGCGTTGTGGATGACACCACTGTCAGTTTTCTGATTAAAGAGTCCACTATCACCAGCCAGCTCTGATCCGGTCTCTCGGTAAACCAGATTCCCCTCCGCCTTAAAAATGCCACTATCACGATTGTAGTCAACCTGGTCAGCTGTTAGTGACTGATCCGCACGATTCATAACAACATCACCACTGTAGTGGAAGAGGTTGCGTTCACGGATCTCCATCTCATCAGCACTGATGATTGTTGCCTCACCACCGCGATCTGAAGGTATGACAGGCACACTGTTCGAGGCGGTCTGGAGAGGACACTGCTCTCTGTTGGCAGCTCTGTTTTCGGTTGCTGCTGTTGGCTTGGGAGAGGGTGTTATAGATGATGGTGTTGCAGATGATGGTTTAACGATGGTTGCTACAGGTTTTTGAGTCTTGGGTAAAACACTCTGTTTTGTTGCTGGTATCTGGGTTTGGAGGGTTGGCTGGATGGCAGATAGCGGTGTGGCCTCAGAGATGGAGAGCCCGCTTTTGGCTCCACAGAGCCAGCCACCATCACTGCCAACTACACAACGAAAGGGGACATCCGCATAAGCCTGGACAGAAATTGCACAGGCCAGTGTGGATAGAAGATATCCTGTTTTTGTGCGGAGCAGTTGGTTCACGAGGCTGTGTTGATAATCTATCTATTAATGGTGTCAGTCAGGAGCAACAATCCAGGCTCCTGGCGACTGATTATACATGTCACGCCATCTAAAGAGTACAATTCGGTTTATCAAAAATAGAGGAGTTGTTGAGTAATGGATCAACGGTTGGAGCAGCTGAAACAGTTGGTTGGCAGCCAGTTGGGTGGGTTGGAGTTTTCCATCTCCCCAGCATCTGCCGATGCCAGCTTTCGCCGTTATTTCCGGGCAAGTTATCTGGATGGTGGGGTGGAGCAGACGCTGATTGTGATGGATGCTCCCCCAGAAAAAGAGGATTCCGCCACGTTTGTATCCATTGCAAGAACACTGCGTAACTGTGGGGTGCATGCACCAGAGATTGTGGCGGTGGATTTGAAGAGAGGATTTATGCTGTTGTCCGATCTTGGATCAACCCAATATCTGGACAGACTCACCAAAGATAGATCCGAGCTGCTTTATGGAGATGCCATGGAGGCCTTGTTGACGATACAGCAGCAGTGGCCTGCGAATCACCGCTTGCCTCCTTATGATCGGGCGTTGTTGATGCAGGAGATGGGGATATTTAAGGAGTGGTATCTTGGGGTGCATCGTCAATATCTGCTGAATGAGGATCAGGCTTGGGAGCTGGAAGAGCAGTTCTCGCTGCTGGCAGATTCGGCACTGGAGCAGCCTCAGGTTGCAGTTCACAGAGATTACCATTCACGTAATTTGATGGCACTGCCAACAGACAATCCAGGGGTGATAGATTTTCAGGATGCGGTATGGGGGCCAGTTACCTACGATCTGGTATCTCTGTTGAGGGATTGCTATATAGATTGGCCGCAGGGAGAGGTGGAGAGATGGTCCGGGATCTATTTTCAGCAGTTGGTAGAGAGGCAGATGATCACAGGAGTGGGGCTGGAACAGTTTATGCGCTGGTTTGATTTGATGGGGGTGCAACGTCACCTCAAGGCGATAGGTATATTCTCTCGTCTAAACCACAGGGATGGAAAACCTGGTTATCTTGGTGATATTCCCCGTACCATGAACTACGTAATTGATGTAACTGCAAGGTACCCAGAGCTGGGGCCGCTACATGGTCTGGTGAGAGCTCTGTCATGAAAGCGATGATTCTGGCAGCAGGCAGAGGTAAGCGGATGCGTCCTCTAACAGACAAGATCCCAAAGCCACTACTAAAGGTGAGAGGGAGACCACTTATTGAGTACCACATTGAGGGGCTGGTGGCAGTGGGGGTTAGAGATATTGTGATTAACCACGGTTGGTTGGGAGGCCAGATTCCACAACATCTGGGGGATGGATCGAGATTTGGGGCAGATATCCAATACTCATCCGAACCGCCAGAGGCGCTGGAGACGGGTGGTGGACTTGTTCAGGCACTGCCACTGTTGGGTGGAGAGCCATTTATTGTGGTTAATGGAGATATCTTTACCGACTACGATTTTGGGCAATTAACAGGGCACGAGATGGGTGGTCAGGTATCAGGAGTGCTGGCCCATCTGGTGCTGGTAGATAACCCACCCCACCATGGCAGGGGGGATTTTGTGTTGGAGGATGATAGGGTTACAGGGTATGGTGCCGTGGATGTTGAGCCTCAGCTGACCTATAGTGGAATTGCCATATTTCATCCCCAGCTTTTTGACGGGATCAAGTGTGGGCGTTTTCCTCTGGCACCCATTCTGTTCGATGCGGTAGAGCGCGGAGTAGTATCTGGTGAGCACCATAAGGGCAGATGGTCGGATGTTGGGACACCAGAGAGGCTACATTTGGTGGAATCGGAGTTATAGTCTCTACTATGGGTCAGGAGATAACTACAGACCATTTTCATAAACGGGATTTTCACCGTTTCGAGCAGGCACTGGCAGCAGAGACTGAGTTGCTTGAAGAGTGGTTTTCTGCCTCCCGCTTTCACGGTACAGATCCTGTCGTTGGGTTCGAGCTTGAGGCCTGGCTGGTTGATGGATCTCTCCAGCCATCCCCATCCAACACCACTTTCTTGCACAACCTGGATGACCCATTGGTGGTTCCGGAGCTGGCCAGCTTTAATGTAGAGATAAACGGCACTCCTCAACCACTTAATGGAACCCCTTTTACCAGCCTGGCAGAGGAGCTTAACCAGACCTGGAGCAAGGGAGAGAGCGCCGCAGCAGATATGGGGTTGGGGCTTGCAATGGTAGGAATTTTACCAACTCTGCAGCCCAATCATCTTAATCTTGGAAATATGAGTGAGTTACAGCGTTATCGGGCCTTGAATGAGCAGGTGATGCGTATGCGTGGCGGCAGGCCACTTGAGTTTCAGATCGATGGCAGGGAGCATCTCGCACTTACTCACCATGATGTGATGATGGAGGCAGGGGCAACCTCACTACAGATACATCTGCAGGTCCCTTTTCACCAGTCGGTTGATGCATTCAACGCAGCAATACAGCTTTCAGCGCCAATGGTTGGGCTCTGTGCAAATTCTCCTTATCTGTTTGGCCATGATCTCTGGAGTGATAGCCGTATTCCGCTATTTGAACAGGCTGTTAATGTGGATCCAATTGCTCACAGTATGGGGGAGGGGAGAGTTGGGTTTGGGACAGGATATGCGGTTGAGAGCCTGTTTGAGTTATTCAGGGAGAATCTGGACCATTACCCTGTGATGTTGCCAATGATTCAGCCTGGTGGCGTAGAGAGCCTCTCTAATCTGATGTTGCACAATGGAACTATCTGGCGCTGGAATCGACCCCTTGTAGGGTTTGATCTGGATGGTAACCCCCACCTGAGAATTGAACACAGGGTGGCATCAGCAGGGCCAACAGTTGATGATGTGGTTGCAAATTCCCTCTTTTTTGTTGGGATGGTTATGGGGCTGCTGAATGGTGGCAGGCAGATAGCCGAATTAATGCCATTTGACCAGGCCAGGGATAACTTTTACCGTGCTGCAAAAGGCGGGATGGATAGCGTTATCAAGTGGCAGAGTGGCAAGAGTATAGAGTTACGCACTCTGCTGAGCAGTGAATTGGCCCCTCTGGCGGAGGCCGGTTTTAAGAGTATGGAGTTAAGTGAGGATGAGTGGAGACCATGGCTGGAGATAATAGAGGGCAGGGTGGTTAGTGGACAGAATGGAGCTGTCTGGCAACGGAGGTGGATTGAACGAAATGGGCATGATATGGATGGGCTGTTACAGGCATATATGCAGGGCCAGAGATCGGGCAATCCAGTTCATGAGTGGATGGTAGAGTAGATATGAGACAACTGATTACGCTGAATGAAATACCTGATGGTCTATTGGATCTCGAGGCAGATGAGCTCACCACCATGTTGTCTGGCACTACCCTCGTCCATCTGCCGGGGCGTAGAAGAGAGCCCCTGTTTATTACAGTTTTGCTTCATGGCAATGAGATTACCGGATGGCAGGCACTACGAGGTATGTTGAGGAAGTTTCAACACAAGGAGCTGCCTCGTTCCCTCTCTTTTCTGGTTGGCAATGTCTCTGCGGCAGCAGAGGGGGCAAGACATCTTCCCGGTCAGCCTGACTACAACAGGATATGGGATGGGCGTGGGGGTTCAGAACAACAGATGATGTCTGAGGTTGTGGAACAGATGCGGCAGCGCAATGTGTTTGCCAGTATTGATGTCCATAACAATACTGGCCGTAATCCACATTACGGCTGCGTTAACCTGTTGGAACAGTCCCATCTCCATCTTGCCACCCTGTTTAGTCGTACGGTGGTCTACTTCACCAGGCCGGCCGAGGTGCAATCAATTGCAATGTCAAAAATCTGTCCTGCTGTTACTGTGGAGTGTGGACAGCCCGGCGAACCTCATGGTGTTGAGCATGCGCAGCAGTTTCTTGAGAGTTGTCTTCATCTATCCAAAATTCCGTCTCATCCAGTTGCTCACGGTGATGTTGATCTCTTTCATACGGTGGCAACGGTAAAGATCCCAGGTGCTGTGCGGTTTGGGTTTGGTGATTCTGATCAGGGGATGGATTCACTGGATCTATGTTTTGCAGATGATCTTGATCAGCTGAATTTTCAGGAGATCCCCGCAGGCACCAGTTTTGGTGTGGTCTGTTCAGATCGAGTCGACCATATAGAGGTCTGGAGCGAGGCTGGAGAGGATGTGGGAGACAGGTTTTTTGAGGTAGAGGATGGAGAGCTAAGAACCAAAAGGGCTGTGATGCCATCGATGCTGACCAGAGATGAGGAGGTGATCAGGCAGGATTGCCTCTGCTATCTGATGGAGCGCATGGATTACTATGATTAAATCCAGATCTCGTCATTACCGCCAAGGGAGGTCATCTACTGATCATGCACGCCTCCTGCGGATGCGCAATCCAATAACAGTTTGTACAGGAGCCGGATGTTTGGTATCGTCGTCAATTATGCGGCTATATATTTCATCAAGAGTGGGGCTTGGGTAGGTGAACAGGATATCTCTGTTTTCGGTTGCCATTGCCATTGGACTGCTCTCGTCAGTGGCTCACAGTGAGTCATCGTATAGATGGAGTGGTGTAGATTGGGGCATGTCTGATAATGAATATAGCCAGTCAGTTGCAGGTAATCAGCGTTTTTTAGGAAAACTTGCAGAACAGTCTGTGGTGTACGGACTCAGTAATGTTGGTATTCCTGAGGATATTACAACGTTCTCCATGTCTGCAGTTGGAGCAGCTGTTAATGGTGGAGAGATTCCCCTTAACGCAGATAAATCTATCTATCTTGAGATCAATGAGCCAGTTGCAGATAGTCCCGATGCATCCCTGAAATTTAGATACTCATGGTGATGTCGTCAGGCTGTTAGCTGATCTTTTTACCGGCAGCCTGCAGATCAGCATGGTATGAGGAGCGTACCATTGGCCCACTTGCCACATTATCGAACCCCATCTCCTCTCCCAGAAGCCGAAGAGAGTCAAACTCATCCGGAGTCAGATATCTGCTGACTGGAAGGTGGTGGCGACTGGGTTGCAGATATTGCCCCAGGGTTAATCTGTTTACATTATGAGATCTTAGATCCTCCATAACCGATTTAACCTCATCAATAGTCTCTCCAAGGCCAACCATGATCCCGGATTTGGTTGGAACTGACGGATTACGCTCCCCAAAATCATGCAGAAGCCTAAGTGACCCATCATAGTTGGCACCAGGTCTGCTCTGCTTGTAGAGACGAGGCACAGTCTCCAGATTATGGTTGAAGATATCTGGGGGGGTCTGACTGAGAATCTCAATTGCGCTATTCTCACGTCCCCTGAAGTCAGGAGTCAGAATCTCTATCTTGATCTCTGGAATACATTTGCGTATCTCATGAATGCAGCTTCCATAGTGAGCTGCTCCACCATCCCGGAGGTCGTCTCGATCCACCGAGGTGATAACAACATAATGCAGACTCATTGAGGATATGGTCTCTGCCAACTGTCTGGGTTCATCAGGATTGGTTGGTTCAGGTTTGCCATGGGCAACATCACAAAAAGGGCAACGCCGGGTACAGATGTCACCAAGAATCATGAAGGTGGCTGTACCATGAGAGAAACACTCTCCCAGATTGGGGCAGGCTGCCTCTTCACAGACAGTGCTGAGATCGCTCTCTCTAAGCAGTTTTCTGATTTTTGCCACCCCTTCTCCTTGCGGAGCCTTGGCCCTTATCCATGAGGGTTTGCGTAGAGGAGTAGTTGTTGGTTCCACCTTTACAGGTATACGGGAGACCTTGTCTGCTCCCCTCTGGTGAATGTTTGAGTTACGTGATTTCACCATTCCAGTTATATCCAAGTTGGTTAACAAGCTGTTGAACCAGCAATCTCTCTATCTCACCACTCTCTGGAAGCGTAATCAGATCAGATAGCTGTGTTACCTGTAGGCCTCGATATCCGCATGGATTGATGCGAGAGAATGGCTCAAGATCCATATCAAGATTAAAGCTGAGGCCATGAAAACTTCTGCCCTTGCGAATTCTCAGTCCAATGGCCGCAATTTTTGCCCCATCCACATAAACACCAGGAGCGTCGCTACGTGCCACAGAGTCAATGCCAAAAGTTTTTAGAGTGTTGATTAGTGAGTTCTCCAGTGCAGTAACCAGTGCGCGCACCCCGATATTTTTTCGCTGTATATCAATCATGGTATACAACACCAGCTGCCCCGGACCGTGATATGTGACCTGACCACCACGATCAATCTGTACAACAGGAATGTTTCCAGGATTTAGCAGATGTTCATGTTTTGAAGCTTTTCCAAGGGTAAAAACAGGCGGGTGTTCAACCAGCCACAACTCATCCGGCGTAATGTCGTTACGCTCTTCGGTGAACTTCTGCATCATCCTCCAGGTGGGCTCATATGGAGATATGCCGTGTTGGCGAACAGTGATCTCTTGCATGATTTAGGTAATAAATCGGTTAAGGAACATGTGAAAAAATCTTAATGGGATGTGGTTATAGTGCCATCATTACACGTTCGTCAGCAGTGAGATCATAATAGATGTCATCAAGCTGCCTTTTGCTGGTGGCAGTAATGGTTACCGTAACTGATATAAAGTTTCCATTTTTACTGGGCCGGGTTTTTACTGCACCTTCGCTCAGGTCTGTTACATGTCTGCGTACCAGAGTGGTGACATGGGTATCAAAGTCGTTCTCATCCTTGCCCATCGCCTTGATAGAGAAAGAGCATGGAAACTCCAATAATGTCTCTTCATTGCCTTCCTGGATATTGTCTGAATCGTTCATGGTGCTCTATTCTGGAACTCTCTTTTGAACTGTTGTAGTAGATGGTTGAGACGCAGAGTAATTGCCCCGGGTTTTCCGTTACCTACAGAGGAGCCATTCAGCATAGTCACTGGAACAATCTCCCTGGTTGAGCTGGTTACCCATATCTCATCTGCATCCGTGAGTTGGGATTCATCAATATCGCCCTCTATGGCCTCAATTTTATCCTGCTGTGCCAGCTCCAGAACAAGGTCTCTAGTCACACCGGGTAGAAGGTATTGACCCCTGGATGGTGTGATAACAGCACCACTTTTTGCTATAAACAGATTACTGGCCGCACCCTCGGTAACCTTGCCGTCACGAATCAGGATAGACTCTTTTGCCCCCTGATCGAGGGCATGTTGTCGATGCAGCACATTTGCCAACAGGTTGATGGACTTGATGTTGCATCGGCTCCAGCGGGTATCAATCTCGGTAATTGCCGAGATACCCGATTCAATAATCTCTGCTGGGGAACCAACCAGTGGGTTGCTCATCATGAACAGAGTAGGTGGGGTGTTATCTGGGAATATATGGTCTCTCGGTGCAGTACCACGAGTTACCTGCAGGTAGAGTGACTGGTCTTCACCCTCGTTTTTATCGATCAGTTCGGTCAGTAGTTGCTGCCATCTGCTGCTGGAGAGTGGGTTCAGGATTCTGGTCTCAGCCAGGCTGTTCTCCAGTCGTTGCAGGTGCTCCTGAAGTCTAAATGGTTTTTTTCCATATACTGGAATTACCTCATATACACCATCACCAAAGAGAAAGCCGCGGTCCAGAACCGGAATGGCGGCCTCCTCAATTGGCAGGAATGTGCCATTTAGATAGGCAATAGAGTTCAAGGTGACAGAGCCCTACTGGAACCAGAGTTCTACACTATCCATCATATTGTCCCAGAGACCACCCTCTGCGACCGACTCCAGGGCAACCAGTGGAGTCTCTGCAACAGGCTTTCCATCAACCGTGAAGGTAACAACTCCAAGCTGTTCACCCTCTGCTATCGGGGCCTCAAGAGTTTGGTTGGTGATCAGAATATCACTCTTCATATCTCTGAATTGATTGCGGCCTAGGGTGATTGTTAGTGACTCTGTAGTTCCGGCAGATACCGTATCTGCCTCTCCCTTCCACACCTGTGGTGAGGCCAGAACCTCGCCAGGCTCTGTGATGGTATGGGTCTCATAGAAGCGGAATCCGAAATTCAACAGCTTCTGGGTCTCACGAGATCGCGCCTCCGTACTCTCTGTCCCCAGCACTGCAGAAATAAGGCGCATGTCGTCTCGTTTTGCAGAAGAGACCAGACAGTAACCCGCGGCCTCTGTATATCCAGTCTTGAGGCCATCTACACTCTCATCGCGCCATAGAAGTTTGTTGCGGTTGGACTGCTTGATTGGTTTGCCGCTCTTCAGCTCCTTGCCATAGACAAACTCTTTTTCTGCATAGATTGGGTAGTACTCCGGAAAATCTCGAATCAGTGCCTGAGATAGAATTGCCATATCCTCGGCACTTGTATAGTGCCCCTCAGCCGGCATACCAGTAGCATTTTTGAAGTGGCTGTTCTTCATCCCCAGGATCTCGGCATACTGGTTCATCAACTCGGCAAAGGTCTCCTCGGCCCCGCCAATATGTTCAGCCAGAGCTACACTGGCATCATTTCCTGAGGAGATGATCATTCCCCGCAACAGGGCTTCAACAGGAATTTTTTTACCTACCTCGATAAACATCTTGGAGCCACCGGTCTTCCAGGCCTTTTTGCTGATGGTAACCTCGTCACTGAGCTGGATATTTCCCTGTTTTAACTCACTGAAGATGGCATATGAGGTCATGATCTTGGTTAGACTGGCGGGCGCAAGATGTTTCTGACTATCTCCTTCTGTAATTACCCTGCCACTATCAAAATCCATCAGGATATATCCAGTTGCGGCTACAGATGGTGCCTTGGGGATAATCCTGGGGGCTGCCGTTGCGGTTGTGCTTATGGTGGCTACAACTATTGAGAGAAGATATGGGATTGCTGCTTTTAGTTTGTTCATGGTCTATTCAGTTCTAACTATTTTTCATTTTCTAATTCTAACAACATTCATAAGTCATGTCGGTATCTTGGT
>NZ_CEYDPX010000031.1:0-12793 GCF_982804495.1 Candidatus Thiopontia autotrophica
TTTTTTATGGTCAGATGCGGGCACGTCCCCTGTTATTGCCACCACGCATTCTGGAAATAGAGAACCCGATCAACAGGGCCAGAATGGATACCATGGACCCCACCAGAAACCAGTCCCGGTCTTTTCTGTCCTGTAGTGCCTTGTTCTCCTGTTGCAATGCCTCGAGATCTCGTTTTTGAACCCGTACCTGATCACGTAGCAGGTGGTTTTCATTCTCCATCTCCAGAGCGCTTTCACTTATATCACGGATGGTATCAACCTCCTGGTTGGCTCTGTGGCTGCTCTCCTTAAGCTTTTGAATCTCTGACTCGAGGATACGTTTCTCTTGCTGGATACTGGTTATTCTGGTTTTGAGTCGGCTATTTTCCAGCTTGATTTTCATCTGTTTTTGGTTGCTCTCTATTTGCGATGATTTGGCGGTTGCGGGTAGCGGTGATCGTTTGGTGAGATAGCGGCTTGTGACCCATCCTCTGACCCCGGAGTTTGTGGTTATAAGGGTGAATCCATTTTTACTCTCGTTGCCAAGCGACACATACTCTCCGGCTGGTAGTAGCTGCAGGAGTCTGCTGGATCTGTCCGGTTCTGCACGGAGTGGTACGGGGATGCCGGAGAGGTAGCGTTCTGCGCCACTCGCCATCTGTGACAGCAGCAGAGTAAATATGATTGTTACGATTTTAATCATAATGCCTCAATCTTCTCTCTCTGAGCCTGAAGCTGTTGCTGTCTGTTGATCAGTTCCTGCAGACGGGTACGCTCTTTTTCAACGACCGCCTCGGGTGCACGCTCCACAAAGTTTGCATTATTGAGTTTGCCATTTACTCTGGAGATCTCGCCATCAATCTTCCCAATCTCTCTATCCAGTCGCTGAACCTCTGCATCCTTGTCGATCAGCCCGGAGATTGGGATCAGGATCTTCATGTTGCCAACCAGTGCTGTGGCGGACTCCGGTGCATTGGTACCATCTTCCAGAATCTCTATAGAGTCAAGTCGTGCAAGTGAGTTGAGTGTAGCCCCGTGGTTTGAGATACGTGCAATATCTTCTGCAGAGCCGTCCTGAATAAGTACAGGCAGAGGTTTTCCTGGAGGGATATCCATTTCGCCACGGATGCTGCGAATTCCAAGCACGAAGGATTTAGTCCACTCCATCTCGGCAGTGGCATCTGGATCTATTTTGGAGTTGTCTGCAACTGGATATGGTTCCAGCATCAGGCTTGATTCACCCTCGGACAGGGTTTTACCTGCAAGAGGGGCGACCCGTTGCCAGATCTCCTCGGTTATGAATGGCATGATAGGGTGGGAGAGACGGAGTATGGTCTCCAGCACCATTACAAGAGTACGCCTGGTGCCGCGCAGAGCCTCATCGCTGCTGTTGTCACTGTATAGCACCGGCTTGGAGAGCTCCAGATACCAGTCACAGTACTCGTTCCAGGTGAACTCGTATATTGCATTGGCAGCCCGGTCCAGCCTGTATTGATCTACTGCACGCACCACCTCTTCCTCGGTCTGTTGCAGACGGCTGATAATCCATCTGTCGGCGGTAGAGAGTTCAACATCCCCGCCACTCTGTCCGCAGTCCTGCTCTTCTGTGTTCATCAAAACATAGCGAGCCGCATTCCAGATCTTGTTGCAGAAGTTGCGGTAGCCCTCGATTCGACCAAGATCAAAATTGATATCACGGCCAGTTGAGGCAAGGGCTGCAAAGGTGAAGCGCAGTGCATCGGTACCAAATGATGGAATACCATCAGGGAACTCCTTGCGGGTAGCCTTCTCGATCTTCTTGCGCATCTGTGGCTGCATCAGTCCAGTAGCCCGTTTGGCGACCAGCTCGTCCAGCTCAATACCATCAATAAGATCGATAGGGTCGAGCACATTACCCTTTGACTTGGACATCTTGTGTCCGTGTGAATCTCTTACCAGCCCATGGATATATATCTCCTTGAAGGGGACATCATCCATAAACTTGAGCCCCATCATGATCATTCTGGCGACCCAGAAGAAGATGATGTCAAAACCTGTGATTAGCACGCTGGTTGGGTAGAAAGTCTCAAGCTCTGGGGTTTTTTCGGGCCAGCCAAGGGTAGAGAATGGCCAGAGGGCAGAGGAGAACCAGGTATCCAGTACGTCCTCATCCTGGGTCAGGGTTATATCTGCATCCAGACTGTATTTTTCCCTAACCTCATCCTCACTGTCTGCAACATAGATATTACCGTCGACATCATACCAGGCAGGTATACGGTGCCCCCACCAGATCTGGCGACTTATACACCAGTCCTCAATGTTGTTCATCCACTCGAAATAGGTCTTCTCCCAGTTTTGCGGGACAAACTTTATCTTGCCACTCTTTACTGCATCAATTGCGGGCTCTGCAAGAGGTGCCACCTTTACATACCACTGGTCAGTCAGGTATGGCTCGATCACAGTGTGAGAGCGGTCCCCACGCGGCACCATCAGTTTATGTGGTTCAACCTTTTCAAGCAGGCCGGCACTATCCAGATCATCTACAATTGCCTTGCGTGCATCATAGCGATCCATGCCACGATATCTCTCCGGCATCTCATCATTGATCTTTGCATCGATGGTGAAGATGTTTATCAGTGGCAGGTTGTGACGTCTGCCCACCTCGTTGTCATTGAAGTCATGTGCCGGGGTTATCTTGACACAACCGGTCCCTTTCTCGGGGTCGGCATGTTCATCACCAACAACAGGAATGGTACGGTCACACAGTGGTAACACTACGCTACTTCCAATCAGTCGGGAGAGGGTTGGATGGTCGGGATGGATTGCTACTGCACTGTCTCCCAGCAGGGTCTCTGGACGAGTAGTGGCAACAGTTACATATTCATCAGTGGCAGTGCCGTTTTCATCGGCGACAGGGTAGTGGATGTACCACATATGGCCGTTCTCCTCCTCAGAGACCACCTCCAGATCGGAGACTGCGGTATGGAGTACCGGATCCCAGTTGACCAGTCTTTTGCCACGGTAGATCAGCCCTTCATCATAAAGACGGACAAAGACCTCGCGTACCGCATCGGAGAGACCATCATCCATGGTGAAGCGCTCTCGGGACCAGTCCAGAGATGAGCCCATACGGCGCAGTTGACGGGTGATGGTGCCCCCTGATTCACCTTTCCACTCCCACACCTTGTCGATAAATGTTTCACGGCCCAGATCATGACGGGTTACACCATCTGCATTGAGCTGACGTTCAACCACCATCTGGGTGGCGATACCGGCATGGTCAGTGCCCGGCTGCCAGAGGGTGTTGTCTCCCTTCATCCGGTGGTAGCGGGTCAGGGTATCCATCAGGGTATCCTGAAAGGCGTGACCCATATGCAGTGTTCCAGTCACATTGGGTGGCGGAATCATTATGCAGTAGGGGTCGCCGCTGCCACTGGGCGAGAAGTGGCCCTGTTTTTCCCAGCTCTTGTACCACTGCTGTTCAATGGCATGAGGGTCGTATCTTTTTTCCATGGCGGGCGATTTTACCACTATTATGGCTCTTGTTTTGCGCTGACTAGGAGGCCTCTGATTAACTTATCCCAGGTTCAAGAGGTGCTGAACCAGCAGCGAAACCGGGCGTCCTGTTGCCCCCTTCTCCTTGCCCTGAAGCCATGCGGCACCAGCTATATCCAGATGGGCCCAGCGCTGTTTTTCGGTAAAGCGGGAGAGGAAGCAGCCGGCAGTAATGGTTCCAGCCTCAGGTCCACCAATATTCCCCATATCGGCAAAGTTGGAATCCAGTTGAGGCTGATACTCATCCCAGAGCGGCAATCTCCAGGTGCGGTCACCGCTCTCTTCACCGGACTGTATCAGGTCATTGGCGAGCTTGTCATCATTGCTGAGGAGCCCGGATGCGTGCTTGCCCAGGGCCACCACACAGGCGCCAGTCAGGGTGGCAATGTCGATAACCTCTGCAGGCTTGAAACGCTCTGCATAGGTGAGTGCATCACAGAGTATCAGTCGCCCCTCGGCATCTGTATTGAGAACCTCGATGGTCTGTCCGGACATGCTGGTCACAACATCACCAGGTTTTGTCGCCTTGCCACTTGGAAGGTTCTCGGTGGCGGGAATGATGGCAACAAGATTGATCGGCAGTTTAAGATCGCGGGCGGCCTGCAGGGTTCCAAGCACAGAGGCCGCGCCACACATGTCGAACTTCATCTCATCCATTTTACCCCCGGGCTTGAGGGAGATTCCACCAGAGTCAAAAGTGACCCCTTTGCCAACTAGCACAACGGGCGGCGCTTTTTTTGCCCCCCCGCTGTATGTTGCAACAATCAGTTTGGCCGGCTGATCACTTCCACGGGCAACAGATAGCAGTGCTCCCATCCCCAGCTTCTCCATCTCTTTTTCGCTGAGGACACGAACAGATATCGATTTTTCACCGCGTGCAATCTTGCGTGCCTGACTGGCAAGATAATTCGGCGTGCAGATATTGCCTGGCAGGTTGCCAAGTGTGCGCGCCAGTGAAACCCCGTCTGCAATTGCCTTACCCTCTTCGATACCCTTTTTGGCAGTTGTTAAGCCCTTGCGATCAGCAACATTAAAGGTGATCTTCTTGAGTAGCGGCCTGCTCTTTTTCCTGGATGAGGGTATATCGAATTGGTAAAGGGTGGATTCAATGGTCTCTACTGCCGTGCGCGTCAAGTGGTAGAGCTCTTGAGTATCAGTAGAGGAGAGTATGGTAGATGTTGCGAGGGTTGCACTGCGGCTACCACTCTTTCGTAGTGCCTCAACAGCAGCGGCGATCGATTTTTTGAGATCACGATTACCGGGTTTGCTCTCTGCCCCCATCCCTAGCAGAAGTATCCGCTGGGCAGATATACCATTGGGGGCGTGAAGCCACTGAACCTCTCCCGCCTTGCCCTTGTGATCACCACGATCTATCAGCTGCTGAATGGCGTCTCCTGTGGCCCCGTTTAGTGTGGAGACGGCAGATGAGAGCTTCTGGCCATGATAAATACCACAGATTATGCAGTCGCTTTTGCTCTTCTCCAATACAGCACTGGTAACGGAAAAATCCATATTTTAAATCTCCACTTTATTCAATCAGTAAAACGGATATTATTAGCGAATGGGATCAAACGTGCCAGAGAAAAAATGGGTTATCGCCCGCTTTACTACGCTCGAACGTTATCTGGTTAAGCAGGTAGTGTGGATGTGGGTTGTAGCCACCCCTGTTTTGATCACACTTCTTCTGGCTTTGCGCATAAGCAAGATGATGGCCAAGTCGGTTGCCGGACAGATTCCACTGGAGCATGTATGGCAACTGGTCTGGTTAAAGGTGCCTGCATATATGGGAATGGTCATACCGATGACACTCTTCTTTTCGGTGCTGCTAGCCTTCGGAAGACTCTATCAAGAGAGTGAGGTCACCGCTTTTCGGGCCGGTGGGGTGGATATTTTCAGGGCCTCACGCGGAGTGCGCTGGTTCTCTGTTGGAGTGGCTACAGTGGTTACCATGTTTGTGCTCTTTGTCACTCCATGGGCGCAGACAGAAATAAACAATATTCACGATGAGATTAATGCCAATGCAAATCTGGTCGGGCTGACTCCTGGGCGTTTTAAATCTCTATCGGGCAAAGGGGAGAGGATCTTCTATGCGGAGGAGATATCTGTAGATCAGCGGGACATGAGGGGGGTCTTTTTCTATGAATCGGTGCCTCCAGATAGATTTCGCATTATCACCTCAAGATTCGGACAGCTTTTGCCAAACGAGAACGGGGATGGCAAGTGGCTGGTGATGAGAGAGGGGAGGCAGTATGGCGGCCGCCCGGGCGATGCCGATGTTGAGATTGTTGATTTTGAGGAGTATGGGGTAAAGCTTGATCTGAAAAAATCGACCAGTGGAGAGCCGTCTGGACGGGCAATCCCGTTCCAGGCCTTGTGGGGCTCTGAGCGGTTACAGTACAAGGCCGAGCTACAGTGGCGACTCTCTCTTCCGGTAATGACTGTACTGCTGGTTTTTCTTGCAGTTCCACTGAGCAGAACCTCACCACGAGGCGGAAAATATGCGGGGATGGTGCCCGGTATTCTGCTCTACCTGCTGTTCAGCAATCTGTTCAATATCTCATATGGATGGATAGAACGTGGCGTGGTGGAGAGCTGGATGGGGATGAGCTGGGTATATCTCTCAATTGTGGTACTGATATTCATCCTCTACCTGCGTGACGGCATCTCCTTGAGATGGAGAGGGGGCTCATGAAGAGATCCTCTTTGGATAACAATAATATTTTGGGGTGGTATCTGGGGCGTGAGATCGTCTGGGGCGGGGTGATCACCCTGTTGAGTCTGGTCTCTATCGCCTACTTTGTCACCTTTGCCGGTGAGATGGGAAATATTGGCAAGCAGGATTTCACCACTACTACAGCGGTCTCGTTTGTACTTATGAAGATGCCGAAAATCGTGCAGGAGATGTTGCCAGCTGCGGTACTGATTGGCAGCCTCTTCTCTTTTGGAGGGTTGGCGGCATCGAATGAGCTGACCATCATGCGGGCCACCGGGGTATCCATCCTGGGGATACTGTGGCGGGTGCGCATAATTGGTCTTCTCTCTGTTCTGATCGCAGTCATTAACATGGAGCTTGTTGTCCCTGCTGCGGAGAGAGGAGCAAAAATAATCAAGGCTGAGGCGCTACATGAGTCTGTGGTGGAGTACTCCAGAGAGGTCTTCTGGTTGCGTGATGGCGACTATTTTGTGCGCATGCAGCATGTGGGCAGTGATGGATCAGTCGCCGGCATTCAATGGATGAAGATACCAGAGCCTGGTGATCTTGCCGAGGTGAGCTATGCAGATCGTGCCTTTCATGAAGGGGAGGAGTGGAGGCTGGAACAGGTGCGGTCAACGCAGTTGGATAAGAGTCCAATTGCTACAGTCAGTGCTGATGAGGCAAAACATCAGTCAACCATTTCGCATGACATTATCCGGCTGGCCTCGCGTGATCCGGTAGACCTCTCCATGGTCGAGCTCTATAGTTACACCGCTTTTCTGGAAAACAGCGGTCTTGATGCAGGCAGTTATCAGCACGCCTTTTGGGGGCGCCTGGCGATGCCGTTCAGTATGTTGGTTATGTTGGTTCTGGCAATACCATTCTCCATTACCGAGGGGCGCTCGCTCTCTGCAGGAAAAAGGGTAGTTATGGGGGTTTTTCTGGGGATCGGTTTCTATCTTCTCAACAAGGTATTGATGAACACCGGAGAGATCTACCAGTTTAACCCGATTGTGACCGCATTCCTGGCCCCCTCACTCTTCCTGTTGAGCGCTCTCTGGATGATTCGCAAGCGGGGGTTGTAGCGGTCTTTACAAGTTTTTTGGTTTCATCTGTTCCGGGGTTGGCCCTGCACTGAAGTACTCATCTGCCTCATCAATATCCATCACAACCCCATCCTCACTGCAGTTGCCACAGATCATCTCCTGCTCATAATCATTCCATCCTCGAAGGCCTGTTCTCAGTGATGTGACGTGCTTGTATCCCATAAGCTGCATGGTATGGGCAGCAAATATACTGCGGTTTCCAGAGCGGCAGGCAACAACAATTTCACGGTCACGGGCGGTGGCAAGCTCTGGAACTGTCTCTTCATAGTTCCATTCACATGCAGTCTCCAGGATCCCCCGTGGCACATTTATTGAGTTGCGAATATGCATCTTTGCAAACTCGTATGGTTCGCGCACATCCAACATCAGAATATCGTTCTCTGCGGACAGCCTATCCTTCAGATCCCATGGAAATATCTCGGTAACATGGGGGGTAAGATCTTTGATCAGTTCGGTATATAGTTTCATGATGTCTGTCTGTTAGCTCCAGATTTATGCCTTGTGTTTGGTGATGCCACGTTCTACTGCAATTACTGCAGCCTCTACACGTGAGTGTACATCCAGCTTGCGCAGAATGGATTTGACATGAAGTTTAACCGTGCCATCAGAGATGTCGAGTTCACGACCGATAACCTTGTTGCTCTGCCCCTCCGCAAGATGCAGAAGAATCTCATACTCCCTTGGTGTCAGCAGAGCCTTGAGATCATCTCTCTGGTGTGTTTTCAGGATCTCCCCCTGGGCAACACGGGCAAGCAGCGGAGTCATTGATGGGGCCACCACAACCTCTCCATTTAGTGCGCGCTCCAGTGAAGAGACCAGCTCCTCTGGCTCCATATCCTTAAGCAGATACCCTTGAGCACCACTCTGTAGCGCAGACAAAAGATCTGACTCCTCTTCGCTGGTGGTTAACATGACGACAGGGAGCGATGGCTCCCGTTTTTTTAACTCTGAAAGAACCTCTATCCCATCCATCTCCGGCATCCGCAGATCGAGCAGAACAATGTCAGGCTCCAGCTCTGTTACTAACTGCAGCCCCTCCTTGCCTGTACCTACGGCGGCCGCAAGTTGAATATCATGCCCCTGAAGCAGAGCACCGATTCCGGTGCGAAACAGGGTGTGGTCATCAATCAGTAAGACTTTCATAAGAGATCAAAAATATCTTCTTCATTACTTGCGTTGACGGTTCCGGTGATTGTAATGCGGGTACCATCTCCCGGCTCACTCTCTATTTCGAGTGTACCACCTATCGCCTCAATTCGTTGCTGCATGGCAGATAGCCCGATATGCTCCCCCTCAATTGGCCTCTTTTCGCCAGGATTGAATCCGATGCCATCATCCTCAATCAGGATCCAGAATTTATGCTCCGGGATACAGTCAGCAAGAATACGAACAGATTGTGCCTGGCTGTGTTTATGCACGTTGGCAAGTGCCTCTTGAATAACTCGCAGTAGATGTCTCTCACTCTCCAGCGGGAGCTGGATGCTCTCGCACTGATGTTGAAAATATGTGTTGATGCCGTGCTCTTTTCTGAACTCGTCAGTCAGCGTGGTTATCGCCTGGATTACACCCTGTTGGTGAATTGGAGCACGGAAATTGGCAATAAGGCTTCGGAGTTCACGATTTGCCTGATGAAGTCCTTGCTGAATATGCAAGATCTCGGAGAGATGGATGCCCGGGACGTCACTTTTATTACGCTTCCTGTCAGCCTGTTTCTGATGCTCCTCCATAATCTGGGTTCTGATTCTCAGGCTGGCCAGGGTCTGTGCCAATGAGTCATGAAGTTCATATGCAATATGGGTGCGCTCCTGATCCATTTTGCTTTTATGCGCCTCTCGTTCAAGGCGAAATTTCTCAATAGCCATGCCCAGATTCTGCCCAATATTGAGCAGCAGTCGATCCATCTCTCGACTGACATTCTGGCGCTCAGGCGAGACAAAGAGGGTGTAGACACCCAGGATTTTCTCTTGATGCTGGAGGGGGACAATGATGACCCCGTTTTTTGAACAGGGTAGCTCTACCCCATCTACATCTCGACAGTCGCACGGGTTCTCTTGATGCAGGATGGTCTGCTCGGAGAGAGCCTCTCCACAGAGGCTATTGGTTACGGGGATTATCCCCTTCTGTTGTGCCAGTTCATCATCCATTCCAATGCTGGAGAGGAGCTTCATCTGGTTGTCAGGGGTGAGCAGACGGATGGTGGCAGCATCGGCACCAACCATCTCCTTCAGAAAAGAGAGAAACCGGAGTAAAAGCTTTTGTACATTTTCCGAGCTGTTGAGGCTGGCAACTACGTCATAGAGAATTCGCAGAGAGGCAGCCTGTTGTGCAAGGTGCCTGGTCTGATTACGAACCTGTAGCTCTGTCTCTTGTTCAGAGTGGAGTAGACGCTGCTCCAGTTGATCCAGCTCAGGAATCTCCTCACCATCCGTAAAACGCCCGCGAAGCGACTCAATGAGATTGACCAGTACCACTTACCTCGTGCCCTTTGCTCTCTGTCTGACTAGTAACCGCCTTTACGACGTGACTCGGGCAGACCTGCAATCTTTCCAGCCTGCTTTGATGGCTGTTTTGGGAATAGCATATAGAGATCCTTGGACTTGAGCTTCTCGTCCCATGCCGCACCCATTGCCTTCATCATGTGACGATCGTTGGGCTGGTTGCCACCATTGTTGACAAACTCGTCACGCAGGTAGTTGACAACATCCCAGTGCTTGTCACTCATGTCGATACCCTCTGCCTCGGCGATAACTTTTGCTACATCCTCGTTCCACTCATCGATATTATCAAGATAGCCGTTTGGGTTGGTTTCGATGGTCTGTCCATTGACTTCATAGCTCATGGTTTGGTTCTCCTTGTTAAGCCAGTTACAAAATTTTCACCACCCAGAGTAAGCTACTTGGTGGCGAGTTCAGATTAATCTTTCTCCAGAATTAGATTTTCCACTGTTTTGTGGGGTAAAAACAACCCACATCCAAAATCTTTTCCCTCACTTAGCCCTCTTTGTTGCAGGGCAATAGCCTCCTTGGGGGTGAGATCAGCCAGCATAAGGCTGTGGGTGGATATTGTCTCCTCTCCTCTCTTGAGCAGGTTGGTGCGTCCACAGACCATTTTTCTGGGGTAAATTCCCCGCTCTGCAAGCTCCTGGCAAATTCTGGTCAGGAAATCATCTTCTGTCTCATTGTCATGGAAGATGGCAAAACGGGTATAAAGAGTAGTTATCGTGCTGAGCAGGCGGCTCTCTGGCCTATAGAGCTTCATGGCATGACCATCTACATCCAGTGTCACCCCATCAAGTTGTGAAATGGCCTCATCCACCCTCTGTTGTGGCAGACGTATGGTTAGTTTTGTTCTGCGGGATGGGTAGAGTAGCTCGTTGCCATCATCGGGCGATAGCCAGCCATTTCCCGACTCGGCCACCAGAATCTGGTGGAGTGCACCATTTGGTTCAGCGCTGAGCCACGGCAAATGGTTGAGGATTGCTCTGCTCAATGCCCAGCCATGGTCAACCGGCAGAGTTTTGCAATCAATACGAAAGCTGAGATCCACGACATCATCAGAGATCTCTATGGATTGTTGGCCCTGTTCCTCTTCCCAGAATGTCATGACAGCCTATATTTTTGGAATAGCCGCACGCAGCGCATCACGATCGATCCACCAGGTACCATCAGCCAGGGCATCTACTGCGGCAGATAATTTGGGGAGAAAAGAGTCAGGATTATCAAATTCATTTCCTGCCATCCAGATCTCAAACTCATCCTGATCCTTGATGTTGCGATGCTGTGCCGCAACCTCGGCCAATTTCTGGCTGGTAAAAAAGAGAATATTCTCACCATCCTGTCCCTCAGAGCGTCGATGGTCGGCGAGAAAATGAGATGTGACTGCTGCTACCGCAGCGGTATCGGATCCGGCTGGAGACTCATCTATCATGTGTTGCAGAATTGCTGTGGTGGTTTCAGGGTTGATTGGGTAAGTGACCCCTAGCCAGATGCCATGAGCCAGTGCGACCAATGAGTCTTTCTGGTCGGCCGAGACCAGAATATCTGTGGCAACAACAGCCAGCTCCCAGTTCTCATTCTCGGTGAAGGTGTTAAATGCCTCCCAGGCGGCATCCCAGGCATCCTCATTCTGCTGAAAATCCAGCATTAGAGTGCCGTAATCCAGCAGAAGCTCGGCCCGTTCAATTGATGGCGGGAGCCCCTTCAGTCTGGACTCCAGAGTGGCAAGACGCTCCTCTTTTGATTGGGCCTCATCTTCGGCAGCCATAGTTTCCACTCTCTTTTCAGTATCCATAATCAGTAAAAAGCAGCCTCCAGGCGATCTTCCCAGTTGTCGGGGGTGTCAGCGAATGGTGGACGTACATCCATCCGGAAGAAGCGCTTGTTCCTGGCTCTTGCCTGTTCGTGAACAGCCTGTACCAGATCCTCAAAGCACTCCATCTCATGCTGCTTCTCCATCAGAACTTCACTTAGGTTCAACATCTATATTTATCTCAATATGTTCAGAAAATAACCAACTGTTCCAGTATACATTAGGGGCTGTTAGAGTGGATACAAGGGGTATGTTCCCCTTAATTAGAGCAAATAGCCGTAATATAATGATTTCATTATAAACACACATTTAACCTATCCCATTGGGGATATATTGGGTATCCCGATTGCCTGTCGAAAATAGGGTGAATTGCGTTGAACAGGGCAGGTTGCTCTGACATACTTCCACTCCCAATTTAAGGAATGTCTGATATGGTGTTCCGTTGATTGTGGCGAGATTTATTTTTTGGCGTTGTGCTAATAGTTGTGCAACGAGGAAATTGACTGGTAAACGTTAAGGAGCGCCTTACAAATGTCAGAGAAGACCAAGCTAAATGCAAATATCCCTGAGCTGGATATCCCAACCCCTAACCTTGATGAGCTGGAAAAGGGCCCTTGGCCAAGTTATGTTGGCTCATTAAAGCGTATTTCTGTAGCAGACAACAAACACAGCAAAATGATGCGTGGTGTTACTGGTACCCTGGAGCAATCTTTTGTTAACCGTCGCGGTTACTGGAAGGGCGGTACAGTAGGTGTCATCGGTTACGGTGGCGGCATCATTCCTCGCTTCTCTGAGCTGAAGGATGATAGTGGCGAGACCATGTACCCTGATGCACTGGAGTTCCATACAATACGTATCATGCCTCCTGCAGGCCTTCACTATACCTCTGATCTTCTTAGAAAGATGTGTGATGTATGGGGTGAGACCGGCACAGGTCTTATATGTATGCATGGCCAGTCTGGCGATATTCTGCTTCAGGGTACTGATTCAGATGGCGTACAGGTTGCATTTAATAAGTTGAATGATACCGAGACATTTAAAGATCTTGGTGTTGAGGACTTCTGTTTTGACCTTGGTGGCGCGGGCCCAGCTGTTCGTACTTCAGCATCATGTGTTGGTGCGGCCCGTTGTGAGCAGTCCTGTTTTGACGAGGGTGACCTCCTGCAGGCCA
>NZ_CEYDPX010000032.1:0-8443 GCF_982804495.1 Candidatus Thiopontia autotrophica
GAAAATTAGGCTTATCCTGTTATTGAGTATGGTTGCTACGGCTACTCAAGCCCTGGAGATAACAATTACCAGAGGTAACGAGACAGCCCTCCCTATTGCTATCGCCCCATTTCCTGGATCGGCAATTGTGGCTAATGATTTTCGTCTTAGTGGTGAGTTTGCGCCACTGCCAGAAGAGCAGATGATCTCAAAACCAACTCATATTGATAATGTCAATTTTACTGACTGGCGCATGTTGGAGGTTCCAACCCTGCTGACGGGAAGGGTGATCAATATTGGTGGTAAACCAAAACTTGAGATTCAATTAATTAATGTATATCAACAAAAATTGTTAATGAAGCCTTACCGTTTCTCATTGGGAGATGGTGGTGACAAAAAGATTCGACAGACAGCCCATGCAGTAAGTGATCTGGTATACAAAAAGTTGACCGGGGTGCGTGGAGTTTTCAGTACCCATATTGCTTACATATCAGTAAAAAACAGGGGTGATGGAGATCGAATTTATACCCTTGAGCTTGCTGATGCAGATGGGGAGAATGCGCAGGTGATGTTGACCTCATCTGCTCCTCTGCTCTCCCCAAGTTGGTCGCCAGACGGCAGGAAACTTGCCTATGTCTCTTTTGAAAACAGGAGATCAGAAGTTTGGATTCAGGGGGTATACACTGGAGAACGTACAAAAATAGCCAGTTTTGAGGGCAAGAATAGTGCTCCTGCATGGTCGCCAGATGGAGGCAAACTGGCTCTCTCCCTCTCTCGTGATGGTAATTCAGAGATATACACTCTTGATATTGGTAGTTCGACGCTTAAACGGATAACAAAAAATCGGGCTGTGGATACAGAGCCAGTCTGGTCAGCAAGTGGGGACAGGATAGTTTTTCTATCTGATCGGAGTGGGCGACCACAAATTTATCAGATAGGTAAAGAAGGTGGTCGAGCTCAACGTCTTACTTACAAAGGCCATTACAATACTAGCCCTGATTTATCAGCAGATGGTAGGTATCTTGTGATGCTTGGTGGTGATTCCGGAAATTACAGAATTGCTGTGCAGGATCTGAATAGTGGAGTTGTCAGAATTTTATCTGATAACAGGCAGGATGAATCGCCCAGTTTTGCCCCAAATGACCGCCTGATCGTGTATGCTACTCAAAATGATGGGGAGGGTGTTTTGGAGGTGACATCTGTTGATGGTGGAGGTGTTCAGCAGCTTAGCCTGGAAGGAAAAGATGTACGGGAACCATCCTGGTCCCCGTTTTTGAGATAGGGGTAGATGGATGAAGCGTGTAGGTATTATTCTGTTAATTGGGCTGTTTTTAAATGGGTGTAGTAGTCTTAACAATCCATTGGATGGAGAGGTTGTTGGCGCTATAGAAGTTATTGAGGTTGGTCAGAATGATCCGGTTACTGCAGGTAGTGCAGCGACTCAACGCCTAACTGTCGAGGGTGAGGCGGTTGATTATCAGGGTGATATAGCCCCTGTTGAAGGTGGGGTAATGGTAGGTCTGGAGCCTCCAGCACAGAGACTATTTTTCTTTGATTACGACAGTAGTAGCGTCAGTGGTGAAGATCTAACCGTAGTCAAGGCACATGCATCTTACCTCGTCAGTAACCCCGTCATGCTGGTCAGATTGGAGGGTCATGCGGATGAGCGCGGTTCCCGTGAATATAATCTGGCTCTGGGAGAGAGTAGAGCGCAGACCATGAGTGATCTGTTGATAGCCGAAGGTGTTAAAAGTGGTCAGATTGAGATCATCAGCTACGGCGAAGAGACCCCGCTGGAACAGGGGTCTGAAGAGGGGTTCTGGGCGCAGAACAGACGTGTTGAACTGATATATCCTCAGTAAGAGAGATGAATCGTCATCTCCTGATTCTGGTAGCAGGATTAGCATCTTTTGCGGTATCTGCAGCGGGTTCAGTTGAGCAACGGATTGACAGACTGGAACGTCAGATGAGTCGCCTGACTGTACTAACCATGGAGATGCGGGATCTAAGAAAAGATCTGCAGGAGAACTATGGTGCGGTTGAGGAGATGGTGCACCAGATGGAACTGCTGAAGAGACAGCAGAGCAACAGTTATATCGATCTCGATCAGCGCATAAAAAAGATTGAAGATGGCAAGAGCAGAGTTGTTGAGGCCAACCCATCTATAACAGGGTCATCTGACAGCAAAGAGATTGATGCATACAACAGTGCTTTTGCCCTGGTTAGATCAATCCAGTACCAAAAGGCATTGAGTGCCTTCAACCGACTGATCAAGAAATTTCCCAAGGGGGAATACACAGGTGATTCCTGGTACTGGATTGGCCGTCTCCACACCATCAATGGCAACAAGAGTGAGGCCAGCAAGGCGTATGCTCAGGCCAAATCAATTCTGCAGAGTATTGTAAAAAAATCCCCTGGTTCAGCCCAGGCCAAACGTGCTGCGGATAAGCTGAAAAAAATCAACAGATGAGCGGTAGTGCTGTAGACCTCAGAGTGACGGAAATCTTTCTCTCACTTCAGGGAGAGGGCCGTACTATTGGCTGGCCGACCACATTTGTTCGTCTGACCGGATGTCCACTGCGCTGTAGTTATTGTGATACCGAATATGCTTTTCATGGTGGGGAGCGTATGACTGTTCCTGCCATTATGGGCCAGATAAGAGGCAACAATGTAGATCACGTCACAGTTACTGGGGGTGAGCCACTGGCGCAAAAGGGGGTGTATCCGCTTCTGGAACAGCTCTGTGATGCTGGATACAAGGTCTCTCTGGAGACAGGCGGCATGCTGGATATCTCTGAGGTAGACCATCGGGTTAACAGGGTGGTAGATCTCAAAACCCCAGGTTCCGGCGAGGAAGAGAAAAACCTCTGGAGTAATCTTGATCAGCTTACCCATCATGATCAGCTGAAAATAGTTATGGTTGATCGTGCTGACTACGACTGGTTTTTGCCGATTCTGCGTGAGCATAAACTGGAGCAGCAATGTGAGGTGATTTTTTCACCAGCAGCCGGAAAACTTGCCCCCTCCGAGTTGGCATCATGGATACTGGATGATAGCCTACATGTACGTTTCCAGATCCAACTGCATAAAGTTCTTTGGGGTGATGAGCCAGGTCGATGATTAAGAGAGATGAGAAGAGAGCTGTTGTGCTTGTCTCTGGTGGCCTTGACTCTGCTACAGTGTTGGCGCTTGCAAAATCTCAGGGATACAGTTGCTATGCCATAAGTTTTGATTACGGGCAGAGACACCATTCAGAGCTGGATGCTGCAAGAGTGGTGGCAGAGAGTGGCGGTGCAGTGGAGCACAAAGTCATCAATATTGGATTGGGAGAGGTTGGCGGCTCTGCTCTGACTGATGATTCCATTGCTATTCCAACAAGTCAGAAGAGCGGTATCCCTGTTACCTATGTTCCAGCACGAAACCTCCTTTTTCTCTCTTTTGCGCTCGGCTGGGCAGAGGTGTTGGAGGCCAGAGATATCTTTATTGGAGTCAATGCTGTGGATTACTCCGGATACCCTGATTGCCGTCCAGCCTTTATTGAGTCATTTCAGCAGACAGCCAACCTCGCAACCAAAGCAGGTGATGATGGATATCCGGTAACTGTTCATGCCCCACTGATAGAGTTGACCAAGGCTAAAATAATCAGAGTTGGAATTGAGTTAGGTGTAGATTATTCGAAGACGGTATCCTGTTATCAGGCAGATGAGCGGGGCATGGCTTGTGGAGAGTGTGACTCCTGCAGGTTGCGTCGTGCGGGTTTTATGGAGGCAGGGATAGATGATCCAACCAGATATGGAGAGTGATATTTCAGATGATTTTTTTTCCTGAAATGTGTATGATGCGCCCCTTCAAACTGAGGGTCGTTAGCTCAGTTGGTAGAGCACCGGCCTTTTAAGCCGATGGTCGAGCGTTCGAATCGCTCACGACCCACCATATAAAACAAGGAGTTATCGAGAGATCGATAACTCTTTTTCTTTGCGAATCCATAACGATAACTTTTTATTGTTGCCCCTTTTCTCTATCCTCTTTCTCTTCATAAATAAGGCGATGTGCATCAATTGCGGAGAAGAGGATGAAGTTCCCCCTCCCTTTTCGGGCGGCACGCTCTGCGTAATCCAATTGACTTAGTGCGTTTTTTGTCTCCCCCAGAAAGAAGTGGTATTGAGCCTGTGCAATATGTGACTTTACCGGTTGATCTGCCGATCCGTATGCTATGGCAAGTTTTTGATAGAGCTGTGGAATAGTGCTAGTGATGCTAATGCGCTGTTCCAGGACTCTGATTGCCTGATTGTACTCTCCAGAAGATATCAGCAAGTCAGTGAATAGATAGGTTAAAGGCAGGTGTGACGGATAGAGTTGATGCGTAGTTTTTACTGTTTTCAGTGCGTCACTTATGTTGCCACTCTCTATATAAGCTTGGGCGATGGCAGTTATAAGGATTGGGTGATCAGGGTTCTGTTCAAGCAGGGGGAGTAGCTGCTTAATCGCCTTGGCAGATTGTCCGGCTTTAAGTAGTGCCATGCCATATCCGAACTGCTGATATTGAGTTGTATGTGGGTCGGTTGTCTGCTGTAGCCCGGTTTTATAGTGGCGAATGGCATGCTGTGGGTTATTGAAGTCATTAACCAGCAAAATCTGGCGAATAAGATTGAACTCAAGAGAATCAATTTTTTTCTGTTGTGAAAATTGTGCAGCACGACTCTCTGCATCAGCAATTCTTGAGAGTGTCAAAGGGTGGGTCTGTAGATATTCAGGCAGGCTCTCTCCGCTATAACGGTTGGCCTGTTGCAGTCTTTCAAAGAATGATGGCATGTTGGATGGAGAGTACCCGGCACTGTGTAAAATCTGCATCCCAACTCGGTCTGCTTCTTGTTCATTACTGCGGGTAAAATTAATCTGCCTCTGGATTGAGAGGCCAGTTGCGGTGGCAGCAACAGCCTCTCCTGCCTGGGGATCTGCAGATGCAGCTATAACTGTTGCAAGAACTGTAGCTACGGTTGGCAGAGACATGTCCTGTTGGCTCTCAAGTCTCCGCATCAGATGGCGCTGGGTAACGTGAGCAATCTCATGGGCCAATACTGCTGCCAGTTCACCCTCGTTCTCTGCCTTTTTAATAAGCCCTGTATGTATGCCTATTTTTCCATCAGGGCCGGCAAACGCATTAATAGTTGGATTATCGATAACAAAAAACTCAAATTTCTTTGATGGGTTCTCTGATTGTGCTGCAAGCTGTTCTCCAAGTGTCTGGGTGTAGTGTTGAATGAGAGGTTCGCTGGAGAAGGTGATCTGTTCACGTAGAGAGCGCATGAAGGATTCCCCCAGAAGATGCTCCTCTTCCGGGGAGAGAATTGATGCCGAGTAGTCTCCTCCAAGCGATGGTAGCCTGATCTCCCCCGCACTCAGGGGGTGAGTTAATGTGATGTAGATCAACAGGCAGGAGCGAAGAGTTGTCCTTATCCTTGCCATTCTTCCATCAATGTAATATAAGTATCGTCTCATATTTTTTAGTTATGGTTATGTATCTCAACGCTGTTTTGGTGCATAATCGGTTTTTTTATTTTAGCTTAACAGACGAATGGAGAGAAAGAATGGCTGATTTCGATCAAGAACTGGACGCATCAGGACTGAACTGCCCACTACCAATTTTGCGCACCAAGAAGACTATCAACACAATGGATGCTGGACAGGTTCTGCGTGTCGTTGCAACTGATCCGGGTTCAGTAAAAGATATCGAGGCATTCTGTAATCAGACAGGTAACGAGCTTATGTCGTCTGGTGAAGAGGGTGGCAAGTTTGTGTTTATGATCAAGAAGTCTTGATCTGGTTTTGTAAGTGAAAAAGCGGCTGGAGAGTTCTCTGGCTGCTGTTGTATATAGATAGCGAGAGGAATGAACAATGGCTGGAACTGAAAAAGTTGCAATGATCTGTACCAAGGGGACCCTGGATTGGGCCTACCCACCGTTTATTTTGGGTAGCACAGCGGTTGCACTGGGCAAAGAGGTCTCCATGTTTTTCACCTTCTACGGCCTTAACCTGCTGTTGAAAGATACCAGCAAGCTGCGGGTCTCTCCTGCAGGCAATCCCTCAATGCCGATGAAGATGCCCTTTGGACCAGATTGGCTGCGTAAAATTGATTGGGCACCAAAGCTACCTAATGTTTTTATGAATAATATGCCTGGTTTTGAGTGGGCTGCATCGAAGATGATGCTCCAGAGCACCAAGAACCATGGGGTTGCCTCCATTGAGGAGTTGCGCGAAATCTGTCAGGAGTTTGAGGTTAAATTCCTCGCCTGCCAGATGACAGTTGAGCTGTTTGGCTATGAACACAGTGACTTCATCGATGGTGTCGAGTTTGTAGGTGCATCTACCTTCTTCGACGAGGCTGGTGATGCATCAAATACAATGACGCTTTATTTATAAAGTAATCTCTGCTTACATCCAACCCTCGTCATTCCCGCGCAAGCTGGAATCCAGATAGAATGGCGTCCAGTAGGGCGCCTTTTTTAATGCAGTTATCAAATCAATATGAATAAGCTACCTCCGCTAAAGTTAAAAAAGGGTGAAGAGCGCCGTCTGCGCGGTGGGCATGTCTGGGTCTACAGTAATGAGATTGACGTTAAAGCTACCCCTCTAAGTGGTTTTGAGGCTGGTGATCAGGTAGAGATTCAGGCCTCCAATGGGAAGGTATTGGGTAATGGTTACATAAACCCAAACACCCTGATTAGTGCCAGACTGATCAGTAGAAATCCATCATACAGGCTGGATCAGTCGCTGATTACCCATCGCCTTAAAATTGCCCTATCCATCAGGGAGAGGCTATTCTCCGATTCATGCTACCGTCTGGTGCATGGTGATTCGGATGGGCTGCCAGGCCTTGTTGTTGACCGTTTTGGTGATCTGCTCTCGGTGCAGATCACCACAGCAGGAATGGAGCTAGTCAAGACCCAATTGATAGCAGCACTGGAGAAGGTTGTTGCTCCTACCGTTATTCTACTGAAGAATGACACCTCGGCTCGTGATGTTGAGGGGTTGGAGCGTGGTGTCGAGTGCGTGGTTGGGGATGCTCCGGAGTTGGTGATGCTGAAGGAGAATGGGGTACAGTTTGAGGCACCACTGATCTCTGGACAGAAAACAGGCTGGTACTATGACCACCGCATGAATCGTCAACGGATGAAATCTTATGTGAAAGGCCAGCGGGTGCTCGATCTCTTCAGCTATATCGGTGGATGGGGAGTGCAGGCCGCAGTTGCTGGAGCCAGTGAGGTTATCTGTGTAGATAGTTCAGAGAGCTCTCTTGAGCATGTCCATGGTAATGCTGCTCTTAACGATGTTACTGATAAAATGGCAACACTGCATGGTGATGTGTTTGCTGCGCTTAAAGAGTTGCGTGCCGCCAGAGAGCAGTTTGATCTGGTGGTTGTTGATCCGCCGGCTTTTATTAAACGCAGAAAGGATCAGAAAAATGGTCTTCAGGCGTACCGTCGAGTTAACGAGTTGGCAATGCGCCTGCTGAGTCGTGATGGAATTCTGGTCAGTGCCTCATGCTCGCACCATCTGCAACGCTCACAGCTGAAAAGTATATTGTTGCAGTCCAGTCGCCATATTGATCGAAACCTCACAATTCTGGAAGAGGGACACCAGGGGCCGGACCACCCTGTCCATCCGGCCATTCCAGAGACTGAGTACATCAAGTGTTTTACCGGCAGGGTGCTCCCAGCAGGGTAGAGTGATGATTGCACCTGAGATACAGCCATACTTCGATCTTGGCCCATTAAGAGTCCACTGGTACGGAGTTATGTACATGGTGGGTTTTCTTGCGGCCTGGGGGCTAGGGACCTATAGAGCGCAACAGCCGGGTTCCTTATGGACCAGGAAGCAGGTGGATGATCTAATTTTCTATGCAGCACTTGGGGTGATTCTCGGGGGGAGATTTGGCTATATTCTTTTCTATGATCTGGCCTCATATACACGAGATCCTCTGAATATATTAAAGATTTGGCAGGGCGGAATGTCGTTTCATGGTGGTCTGATCGGGGTGTTGATTGCGGTCTGGTTGTATGGCCGCAAGATTGGGCAAACATTTTTTCAGGTCACCGATTTTGTGGCCCCACTGGTACCAATTGGGCTGGGGGCGGGGCGTATTGGCAACTTTATCAATGGCGAGCTCTGGGGGCGAGAGACCGACCTGCCGTGGGGGATGATCTTCCCCTACACCGATCAACTGCTACTGGTGCGTCACCCATCACAACTATATGAGGCCCTTCTGGAAGGGGTGTTGCTGTTTGCCATTTTATGGGGTTATTCACGAAGATCGCGACCATTGATGTCTGTTTCGGCGATGTTCCTCATTTTTTACGGAAGTTTCAGAATTCTGGTGGAGTTCGCCAGAGAGCCTGATGCACATCTGGGTTATCTTGCATTTGATTGGTTGACGATGGGGCAGCTGTTATCCCTGCCGATGGTT
>NZ_CEYDPX010000032.1:8543-12002 GCF_982804495.1 Candidatus Thiopontia autotrophica
TTCAAATTATTTTAGTGGGGGTGAGATGAAGCAGTATCTGGATCTAATGCGCCATGTTCGAGACCATGGCGCTATCAAGGAGGATCGTACCGGAACCGGTACCAAGAGCGTGTTTGGCTACCAGATGCGTTTTGATCTGTCAGAGGGGTTTCCTCTGGTAACTACCAAGAAACTACACCTGAAATCAATAATCCATGAGCTCCTCTGGTTTCTGACAGGTGAGACCAACATTCACTACCTGCAGGAGAATGGGGTGCGGATCTGGAATGAGTGGGCCGATGAGGATGGAAATCTGGGGCCAGTCTACGGCTCCCAGTGGCGCTCCTGGCCAGCCGCCAGTGGGGAGCATATTGACCAGATTAGCCAGGTTGTGGAGCAGATCAAGAACAGTCCGGACTCTCGCAGAATTATCGTCTCTGCCTGGAATGTTGGAGAGATTGAGAATATGGCCCTCCCACCCTGCCACGCCTTCTTCCAGTTCTATGTGGCCGATGGAAAACTCTCCTGCCAGCTCTACCAGCGTAGTGCAGATATCTTTCTTGGAGTGCCATTCAATATCGCCTCCTATGCCCTGCTCACCATGATGATGGCACAGGTGTGTAATCTGCAGCTGGGCGATTTTGTCCACACCCTGGGGGACGCACATCTATATTCCAACCATCTGGAGCAGACCGACCTGCAGCTGAGCAGAAATCCATATCACCTGCCAACCATGAAGATCAATCCTGATGTGAGCTCTATTTTTGACTTCAAGTTTGAGGACTTTGAACTGGTCGATTATGAGGCGCATCCTCATATCAAGGGGGCAGTCGCTATTTAAGTGGGGGTCAGGTCTGCGTTTTTAGTGTTATTGAACCATTTACTGAGTAATGAAATATGATCAACCACAATAACAGTAAAAACGCAGACCTGATCCCAAAGGTGCCCGTGGTTACGTTGATTGCTGCAATGGCCCACAACCGTGTCATCGGCATCAACAACACTCTGCCGTGGGATCTTCCTGCGGATATGAGACACTTTCGTGAGCAGACCATGGGCAAGCCAATCCTGATGGGGCGCAAGACCCATGACTCTATTGGCAGGCCTCTCCCGGGCAGACAGAATATTGTGGTGACCAGAGATGGCTCAGCAACCATTGATGGTTGTGATGTGGTCAACTCCATAGATGAGGCACTTGAGGTGGCTGGTGATGCCTCAGAGGTGATGGTGATGGGTGGTGAATCCTTCTATCGGCAGATGTTGCCCAGGGCTCACCGTCTGGTATTGACCATGATAGATCTGGAGATAGATGGGGATGCCTGGTTTCCAGAGTGGGATGAGTCGGAGTGGTGCAAGGTGGGGCGTGAAGATCACCCGGTAGACGAGAAGAATCGCTGGCCCTACAGTTTTGTCACCCTGGAGCGTATTACCACGGAGCAAGACTCTCCCCGCAGTTGATCTGGTGCCATCTGGGTGGGTTGCAATCAATCTGCAGGGCACTCATTTTTCCTCCCCACAGGCATCCTGTATCCAGGGCATAGACGCTCTCTTCACTGCGGATATCCAGGGTAGACCAGTGACCAAACAAGATGCATTCTGAGCGGCTCGCTCTCTCGGCTACCCGAAACCAGGGGATAAACCCCTCAGGCTGTGACCCTGGTTTGCCCTTGCTCTTTAGATTAAGAACGCCATCGTCTGAACAGAAACGGAGACGGCTAAAGCAGTTGGTGATAAAACGCAGACGCTCAATCCCCTCAAGATTATCGTCCCACTTGGCAGGTTCATTGCCATACATCTGGCTTAGGAAAGTCTGGTAATCACTGCTCTGTAGCATCGACTCCAGTTCATGGGCATGCTGTTGCGCCTCTTTCAGACTCCACTGCGGAGGGAGCCCTGCATGTATCAATGTATATCCAAGCTCTTCATCATGGTGAAGCATGGGGCGGTGCCTAAGCCAGTGTAGTAGCTCAGCCCTCTCAGCAGACTCAAGGATAGGGAGCAAGGTATCGAACCGGTTTGTATAGCGCTTATCACCCTCTGCCAGGGCCATCAGGTGGAGATCGTGGTTCCCCAAAACAGTGACTGCAGAATCCCCGAGTGAACGAACAAACTGCAGGGTCTCAAGTGATTTCGGTCCACGGTTAACCAGGTCACCGGTAAACCATAGTTGGTCTACCTCAGGATCAAACTCGATCTTCTCAAGCAGTTGCAGCAACTCATCAAGACATCCCTGAATGTCACCTATTGCGTAGACAGACATTACTTACTCTGGAACACGTACAGCCAGCACATCGCAAGGCGCATGGTGTAAAACGCCATTGGCAGTAGAGCCCATCAGTAATCCAAGGCCATGACGACCATGACTTCCTACAATAATAAGATCACACTCCTGTTCGGTAGCAACACGCACAATCTCGCTTTTTGGGGAACCGGTCTCAAGCCACTTTTTGGTACCAGGAATACCCATATCTTCAGCAACCTTGTGCAGTTTGTCTCTGGCTTGTTGCAGCAATTCATTCTCGATATTCAGATCGGGCAGATAGACATCAACATTGAACTCATGCTGGTAGTACTCCACCACATGAACAAGATCAACAGTTGCATCACACTCCTCGGCAAGCTCGGATGCCTTACCGATAACATGATTTGAGGCATCAGAAAAATCAACAGCGAGAAGTATCTTTTTGTAGTGGCTCATACTCTTTCTCCTCAATTTATGGCGGTTGTAGCATTTGCAAGTTTAGCAAACTCTTCCAGAGACAGGGTCTGGGCACGACGTACTGGATCAACCCCTGCAGACTCGAACTGCTCTGTAGTCACAAGTGATCTGAGGCTGTTTCTCAGGGTTTTTCTGCGCTGTGAGAATGCGGCTTTAACTACATCCTGAAAACGCCCCTCATCATCAATATTGACTGGCGGACTCTTCCACGGAGTGAGGCGGACAACCGATGAGTCAACCTTGGGAGGGGGGTTGAATGCCCCTGGTCCAATGGTAAGGATACGCTCTACTCTGCAGTAGCGTTGCACCATTACCGAGAGGCGGCCATAGGCGCTGCTACCTGGGGCAGCAGCCATCCTCTCTACCACCTCCTTCTGCAGCATAAAGTGCATATCCAGGATGATCCCAACATTTTTCAGTAGGTAGAAGATAAGAGGGGTAGAGATGTTGTAGGGGAGGTTGCCGATAATGCGTAGTGGTCGCCCCCCCTCATGGAGTGATGAGAAATCAAACTTGAGTACATCACTGCTATGAATGGTTAGCTCTCCTATTGGGCCACACTCACTCTCCAGCAGAGGAATAAGATCACGATCCAGCTCTACAGCATCCATCTCCCCGACCAGAGGCAGTAGTTGACAGGTGAGCGCCCCCCGGCCGGGGCCGATCTCCACCAGGTGCTCCCCCGGCTGGGGATTGATGGCTGCCACAATCTTGTGGATAACATTCTGGTCATGGAGAAAATTCTGGCCAAAACGCCTGCG
>NZ_CEYDPX010000033.1:0-10468 GCF_982804495.1 Candidatus Thiopontia autotrophica
GCCTCCATTATCTCAGCCTTGGCAGATTCAATATGATCCATCCCCAGCAGATGCAACAGGCCATGAATCACCATATGTGCCCAGTGCGCCTCCAACTCCTTGCCCTGCTCCATGGCCTCCTGTTCAACCACTGAGGCACAGATAACAAGATCGCCCAATGGAAACTCAATTGGCAGATTATCTGATGCCTCAAAGGGAAAAGAGAGGACGTTGGTTGGATAAGAGTTGTCCCTATAACGACTATTTAGATCGGCGCTCTCCTCCTCATTGACCATACGAACTGTCAATTCACCGGAGGCTGATGACTCTATCTCATCTATTGCAACTGTTACCCAGCGAGACAGATCTGACTCTGTTGGAATATATTCAGCTTCTGTCGCAACCTGAACAACAACATCAATCACGACTGTCTGTCCTGCCATGCTCTGCTTCGTAGGCACGAACTATCTTCTGTACCAGTGGATGCCGCACCACATCAAAGGAGTGAAAAAAGGTAAACCCTACCCCATCCACATCCCTCAATACCTCAGTCACATGGCGCAGTCCAGACTGGGTTGTACGCGGCAGATCAACCTGGGTAACATCACCGGTAACCACAGCAGTAGATCCAAAACCTATCCTGGTCAAAAACATCTTCATCTGCTCTATCGTTGTGTTCTGTGCCTCATCCAAAATAATGAATGCATCACTCAGGGTGCGCCCACGCATAAATGCAAGCGGCGCAACCTCAATCACATTTCGCTCAATAAGCTTGGTGACCCGCTCAAACCCTAACATCTCATATAGAGCATCATAAAGTGGGCGCAGATATGGGTCTATCTTGTCCGACATATCTCCCGGCAGGAATCCCAACTTCTCTCCCGCCTCGACAGCTGGACGAACCAGGACCAGTCGTCTCACCTCCTCACGCTGGAGCGCATCTACTGCACAGGCAACGGCAAGATAACTTTTACCGGTACCTGCCGGACCAATTCCGAAAACAAGATCCTGGGTAACAACCTGATGCATGTAACGGCGTTGGCGTGGACCACGAGGACGAATTATCCGATTACGAGTCTTTATCACCACCTCGGGGATTGAACGTTCTGCCTCTGCACTCTCCTCGTCTTCCATCTCCCGATTATCCAGCTGCACCTCTTGCAACAACAGGTGTACAACATCGGGAGAAATCTCATGTTCTGTAGCCTCGTTATAGAGAGATTCCACAACCCTGACTGCAAGCTCAACAGAACGTTTATCTCCAACAATCCTGAACTGCTCTCCTCGATAATTTATCTCTACCCCAAGACTGGCCTCCACCTGCCGAAGGTGTCTATCTGACTCACCACACAGATTGGCTATCCGTTCTGTCTCAAACTCCTCAAAAACAACCTCACGTACTATCGGTGACACTAGTTTGTCTCCATCATCTGGCCGCGCAGAGAATTTGGCAGAGCCTCTGTTATCAATACATCAACAAACTCTCCTGTCAGAGTAAGTGGGCCATCAAAATTTACGACACGATTGTTCTCGGTACGTCCTGCCACCTGAGTACCGGGTCCTCTCCTTGCTGGTCCCTCTACCAATACCCTCTGGGTGGAACCAACCATCTCCCGGCTTATATCCATCGCAATCTGATTAAGTCTCTCCTGGAGGCGTGACAATCTCTTCTGTTTAATCTCGCGAGGAACATCATCAGGCAGATCTGAGGCGGGGGTTCCTGGACGCGGACTGTAGATAAAGCTGAATGATCTATCAAAACGCAACTCTGCAATCAGATCCATGGTTGCCATAAAATCCTCCTCGGTCTCGCCGGGAAAACCGACAATAAAGTCTGAGGATAGCCCAAGGTCAGGCCTGATCTCACGCAACTTGTGAATGGTGTCACGATATTCGTCAATAGAGTGACCTCGCTTCATCATCGCAAGAATATGGTCAGAGCCACTCTGCACCGGCAGGTGAAGATGACTTACCAGCGTTGGCACCTCTGCATAGGCCTCTATTAATGGTGCAGTCATCTCGATTGGATGTGATGTTGTGTAGCGAATACGCCCCAGCCCCTCCATGGCATCCAGGTAATGGATAAGAGTAGCCAGATCGGCAATCTCGCCATCCTCCATCTCACCGCGGTAGGCGTTTACATTCTGCCCAAGCAGGGTTATCTCCCGCACCCCCTGTGCAAGTAGTCCCGCCACCTCCGCCAGAACATCATCAAATGGACGGCTCACCTCCTCACCTCGGGTGTAGGGGACCACACAGAATGTACAGTACTTGCTACACCCCTCCATAATGCTCACATAGGCCGTTACCCCATTGGCCTGTGGCTCTGGCAGACGATCAAACTTCTCAATTTCCGGGAAAGAGACATCAACCACCGCCCTCTCTTTTGCTCTAACTGCATCCACCATCTCCGGTAGGCGGTGCAGTGTCTGCGGACCAAACACAAGATCCACAAAGGGAGCTCGCTTGCGAATCGCATCACCCTCCTGACTGGCAACACACCCTCCAACACCAATCAGAACATCGGGACGACTCTCTTTAAGTGGACGCCACTGGCCAAGCTGAGAAAAGACCTTCTCTTGTGCCTTTTCACGCACTGAGCAGGTATTCAGAAGTAGCAGATCAGCATCTTCCGGGGTTTCCGTACGTACATAGCCATGAGACTTCTCCAACAACTCCACCATACGGGCAGAGTCATAGTCATTCATCTGGCAACCAAAGGTTTTGATCAGAACTTTTTTGAGCATTAAACTGTATATAGCCTATTTAGTAATAGTCGAAATCTCTTTTTGACGAATTAGCTGCTCCCTGTTTTCGGGCTGTTTTTCAGAGTGAAGCCTGTCAGTGTTTGAGCGCAGCGAGTTATGACAGGCGCTGAAAAATGGTCTTAAAACAGGGGGAAAAGCAGCCTCTGAGGAGAGAAAGAGATTTCGACTATTACGTATGCAATTACCTATTAAGAAAAAAGGGATGGTGCAATTTTACACCATCCCCGTTTTGGTAGTGGAAAAAGAGGGTCAGAGATCGTAACCACGCTCCTCATGAGAGGCAATATCCAGCCCCTCTGTCTCTTCATCTGCCGAGACCCGAAGACCACCGGTTATCATCCCAACCAGCTTCAGGATGACCCAGGTTGCAACTGCTGTATAGAGAACCGTTGCAACGACACCAATAAACTGAACCCAAACCTGGCCGCCAATGGTTACGCCCTCGGCAAGGCCCTGACCACTGAACAGCCCCAACTGACTGGAGGCAAAAATACCTGCCATCAGAGTGCCAATAATTCCACCAACTCCATGAATCGGGAATACATCAAGTGAATCATCAATTTTCAGTACCCGCTTGATTACCAGTACCGCATTGAAGCAGACCGCTCCGGCAACAATACCAATCACCAGCGCACCAGCCGGTCCCACAAAACCAGATGCCGGGGTAATGGTGCCGAGACCAGCAATAATACCGGTTACCGTACCCAGTGCAGTTGGCTGACCAAATTTTTTCCACTCATAAAACATCCAGGTAATAGCGCCCGCGGCGGCCGATATATGGGTTGCCAGCATCGCCATTGCTGCATCCCCATTTGCCGCCAACGCACTTCCGCCGTTGAATCCAAACCATCCAACCCAGAGCATTCCTGCACCCATTACTGTCATAGTCATATTGTGTGGAGGCATTGCAGTGGTGGGAAAGCCCTTGCGTGGGCCGAGCACTATAGCCGCTACCAGTGCAGCAACACCAGCCGTGATGTGGACCACAGTACCACCTGCAAAGTCGAGCAGTCCCATCTGTCCCAGCCAGCCACCACCCCATACCCAATGGGTAATCGGTGAGTAGACAACCAGCAACCAGATTGCCGAGAAGAGCAGTACCGCAGAGAACTTCATACGCTCTGCAAAACCACCAACAATCAGCGCTGGGGTAATGACTGCGAAGGTCATCTGAAAGAGTGCAAAGAGAGACTCGGGAATATCACCACTTAAAGTCTCCTCCTGAATGCCCGCAAACATGATGTTAGAGAGCCCGCCAACAAAACCATTGCCCTCAGAGAAGGCGATGCTGTAGCCAACCACCAACCAGAGGATGGAGGAGATGCCAGCAATGGCAAAACACTGCATAAGAATAGAGAGCACATTCTTGGAGCGAACCAGGCCGCCATAGAAGAGTGCCAGACCCGGCAGGGTCATGAATAGTACCAGTGCTGTGGATGTCAGTATCCATGAGGTGTTGCCACCATCAAGTGTAGCCCCCTCAGCAAGTGCGACACCAGGAATAAGGGCCATAACAGTTGTAAAAATCTTTAACATTTCTAGCTTCCTTTCTATTACACAGCTTCAGGGCCAGACTCACCGGTACGAATTCTAATGGTCTCTTCCAGAGCAGAGACAAATATCTTTCCATCTCCAATCTTTCCAGTATTTGCTGTATCCCGAATTGCCTCGATCACCCGATCAAGCATCTCTGCCTTGATTGCAATCTCAAGCTTCACCTTGGGCAGAAAGTCAACCACATACTCTGCACCTCGATAGAGCTCTGTATGCCCCTTCTGGCGACCAAATCCTTTAACCTCAGTCACCGTTATTCCATTTACTCCAATCTCAGAGAGAGCCTCTCGTACATCGTCCAGTTTGAATGGCTTGATGATTGCTGTAACCATTTTCATATCAACTTGTCTCCTGTCACTTTGCAGATAGAATTTCTGCAATGCTGTTCAAAAATAATGTATTCCACATATAATGGACCATAGAAAGCAACTACTGTGCCACCTCAACATATTCAACCAGTTATCTACAGGGGGCTCAACAAACATATCATGCAATGCTCCACAATGGTGCATTATAATTACATCGCGCACCATTTTTGTCCTCTCCTCTCTCGCTGTACCCGACTCCATAGGACGCCACACAATATCCACCCTTACTGAATTGACGGGGTATACTCTATCCTCATGATTGATACACTATCCACGATGATCGAACACCAACACTGGATATTTCAGGTGTTTGCTGTTGTTCTTGTTGCACTCACCATTGATCTGATGCAACGAGTCACCCTTAGTCGACTTCATACAAAGGCCGAGAACAAAACCAAAAATCTCTGGGATGATGCCATTCTGAGGGCACTACGACGCCCACTAAGCATGCTGATATGGATTACTGGAATTGCATTCAGCGCAAAGATTGCTCAACATGAGGCCCCCGCTGTTATTTTTGAGGCTATTGATCCACTGCGTGACATTGGGGTCATCAGTGCATTGACATGGTTTCTTTTTCTCCTCTCAAAGGAGGGGCAATCAGCCTATATAGAGGGTCAGAAACGTGCTGGGGAGACGGTTGATGAGACTATGGTCGACTCAATCAGCAGGCTGTTGCGCAGCTCTATACTTATTACCGCTACACTGGTCATGCTACAGACCCTGGGATACAGCATCTCTGGTGTTCTCGCTTTTGGGGGCCTTAGTGGTGTAGTAGTCGGCTTTGCCGCCAAGGACCTGTTGGCAAACCTGTTTGGTGGCCTGATGATTCATCTTGATCGTCCCTTTGCAATCGGAGACTGGATTCGCTCGCCAGATCAGAATATTGAGGGCACAGTAGAGAAGATAGGATGGCGTTTAACCAAGGTTAGAACCTTTGACAAGCGCCCACTCTATATTCCAAATGCCACTTTCTCCAACATAAGTGTTGAGAATCCTCAGCGCATGTCACATCGCAGAATAAAGGAGACCATCGGCATCCGTTATGAAGATGCCGCAAAAATGGCTTCCATTATCCAGAAAGTTAAAACCATGCTGGAGCAGCATCCAGAGATCGACTCAACCCAGACCATGATCGTCAACTTCAACAGCTTTGCCCCATCATCTCTCGACTTTTTCATCTACACTTTCACAAAAACCACAAACTGGATACGCTTCCACGAAATCAAGCAGGATGTACTGTTGCAGATTGTCGGAATCATTGAGAATGAGGGTGCCGAAATTGCCTTTCCAACCTCAACTCTTCATGTGCCAGAACCGGTAACTCTGACAGAAAAATAATGGTGCCCCCTGTAGTGGAGCCACCTCTGCCAATCGAGTTCGACTCCTCACTACCTATAAACCAGAGGCGTGAAGAGATAGCCCAGGCTATCCACAAACACCAGGTTATTATCCTCTGCGGCGAAACCGGATCAGGCAAGACGACACAGCTCCCAAAGATCTGTCTCTCTATTGGGCGAGGGGAGAGACAGAGAATTGGACATACCCAGCCACGGCGCATTGCTGCGCGTGCAGTAGCCAACCGTATCTCTGAGGAGCTAAAGAGCAATATTGGAGAGCTTGTTGGGTTCAAGATCAGATTCAGTGATCACAGTAGCAAACGCAGCCGCATAAAGCTGATGACAGATGGAATTCTTCTCGCCGAAGTTCAATCTGATCCTCTGCTCAAACAGTACGACACCATAATTATTGATGAGGCACATGAACGAAGCCTCAATATCGACTTCCTGCTTGGATACCTGCGACAACTGCTCCCCAGAAGGCCCGACCTGAAACTGATCATAACCTCTGCCACCATAGATCCTCAGCGCTTCTCAAAACATTTCTCGAATGCGCCGATTATTGAGGTTTCAGGACGTACCTACCCGGTTGAGGTTCGTTATCGTCCTGGAGATGATGGTGAGGATGAAAATGAAATCAAAAAAAGTCGCGACAGAAGCAACCGGCAAAACAGCGCCATCCTCGAGGCCATCAATGAGCTCTCCAGAGAGGGGCCTGGAGATATCCTGATTTTCTTTAGTGGAGAGCGGGAGATAAGAGAGGCGAGTGAGTTTTTAAGTCGTTCCAAAATCTCTCAAACAGAGATACTCCCTCTCTTCTCCAGGCTCTCTGCCAAAGAACAGAACCGTATCTTTAGCGCACACTCCAGCCGTCGCATTATTTTATCAACCAATGTCGCTGAAACATCCCTGACTGTTCCAGGTGTCCGTTATGTGATAGACACGGGAAGCGCCAGGATTAGTCGTTATAGCCATCGTAGCGGCATTCAGAGACTACCTATTGAGAAGATCTCACAGGCCGCGGCCGATCAACGCAAGGGACGTTGTGGACGCGTCAGCAATGGAATCTGTATTCGCCTATATAGTGAAGATGATTTTGAGACACGCCCGCCCTTTACCGATGCTGAAATTCTGCGTACTCACCTGGCACCAGTCATCCTTCAGATGGCCGCTCTGCGACTGGGTCAACCAGACCAATTTCCATTTATCGACCCCCCTGATCTACGTCTGATTAGAGATGGGTACAGGTCTTTACACGAACTTGGAGCTGTAGATACAGACAGTCAAATCACTCCGCTGGGAAGAAAGATTGCACGCTTCCCGGTTGACCCGCAGATTGCACGCATGCTGCTCGCGGCAGATCGTGAAGGTAGCCTGAGCGAGATTCTTATCATTGCTGCAGCTCTGACCATTCAAGACCCTCGTGAACGCCCTCTGGATGCTCAACAGGCTGCAGATGAAAAACATGAACCGTTTGAGGATGAGAAGTCAGATTTTCTATTTTTTATTAATCTCTGGGAGTTCTTTCAACAACAACGTAACTCCCTCTCCAATAATCAGCTGAGAAAACTTTGCAAGACCAACTTTCTGTCATGGATGAGAATGCGGGAGTGGCGAGAGATACATGCTCAGCTAAGGCAGATATCCCTGGAGATGGGGCTCACTGAAAACAACCATCCAGCCGACTACGGGATGGTGCATCGTGCCCTATTGACCGGGCTATTGAGCCACATCGCAATGGGTGGTGAGAAACATCTCTATAGTGGTCCTCGCGGGATTCAGATGCGCATCTGGCCAGGATCAAGCCAATTCAAGAGCCATCTGAAATGGCTGGTAGCCGCAGAAAAGGTTGAAACCTCACAACTTTACGCCCGTACCGTTGCCCGGATTGAACCTGAGTGGATTGAACGAATTGGCAAACATATACTTAAGAAAAGTTATGCAGAACCCCACTGGGAGAAGAAACGGGGCCAGGTAGCGGCCTTTGAAACAGTGACCATATATGGGCTCCCCATTGTTGCAAGACGGAAAACCAACTATGGTCCTATCGATCCGGCAGAGTGCAGAAAGATCTTTATTCGCTCGGCACTTGTTGAAGGTGAACTCCATACTCGTGGCACATTCCTCAAAAAAAACCTTGGACTTATCGGAGAGATTGAGTCACTGGAGGCAAAATCACGTCGCCGGGACATCCTGGTGGATGAAGAGGTGCTTTATCAGTTCTATGAAGAGAGAATACCGGCAAAGGTACATAGCACTCCCACATTCGAAAAGTGGCGAAAAGAGGCTGAAAAGAGAGAGCCGTACCTGCTGCATCTAACACAAGAGAGCCTTATGCAACACAAGGCGGAATCAGCCAGTGATGCAGAACAATTCCCTGACCATATAACCATAGGTCATACCAGGCTTCCTCTCTCATACCATTTTGAACCAGACAGCCCCGAGGATGGCGTAACCCTCACTATCCCTGCTGAGATGCTCAAACAACTTAATCCTGAACAGTTTGATTGGCTGGTGCCGGGACTGCTAAGAGAGAGGGTTATCGCCATGATTCGCGCACTACCGAAAACGTGGCGCCGGAATTTTGTGCCTGCTCCAGATTTTGCTGATGCAGTTATTCCATCACTATCTCCATCAGAAGGGGCGCTTGGACCACAACTCTCATCCAGATTAAGAAAAATTACCGGGGTAACACTACCCAAAGATATCTGGAAAAAGACAACACTTCCGAACCATCTGAGAATGCGCTTCCAGGTTATTCAAGCTGATGGAGTAATCAATAAAACTGGACGCTCCTTAAGCCAGCTAAAAAGCGGAGATGGTGATAAGGGTCATGTCACCAAACCTGGCAAGACGGCAACAGCTACCGCCCACAACCCACCCCAGCCATATCCACTGGAGCGTAACAGAATAGAGAAGTGGGATTTTGGCGAGCTCCCAGACTCCGTTGAGGTGGAGCGTCATGGCATCATCATGACTCTATATCCAGCACTGGTTGCAGACAACAACCGAATATCACTGAAACTGCTGGAGACGGAAGAGCTGGCACATGCAGAAAACATCAATGGCATCTCTCAACTGTTCTTGCTGCAACAGCGTTCTGCCATGGATAAGATGATCAGAAACGATGTCGACCAACAGCAACTCTGTCTTCACTATCTTGCGCTTGGAAAGTGCAAATCCATACTTTATGAGTTACAACTGATAACAGCAAGAGAGGCGTTTTTTCTTGGCGACAAGAAAATTCCAACAAACGGTGAACTGTTCAAGACACGGTCTCAACAAGCTATTCAATTGGTGCCAAATATCCTGAGAGAGAACACAGCACTTGTACAAGATATCCTGAAAAGAGATCATGAATTGATGCGCCAACTCAAAGGGAGCATCTCACCTGTTCATCTGATGACCTACTCAAGGATAAAATCACATATCGAAAAACTGGTCTATCCAGGGTTTTTATCTGCCACCCCCAGAGAGTGGCTCCACCATATTCCACGTTATCTTGAGGCCTCAAAGAGAAGATTAGAGAAACTTGTGCAGAACCCACAACGCGACAGGAAATGGGAACAATCAATTGCCCCGTTATGGGATCCGTTTGAAAAGAAGCTGATCAACTGGGGCTCACTCCCCTCACAGACCAACGAAAACAGCCGTCAACACATTGAATACCGCTGGCTACTTGAGGAGTACAGGGTCTCCATATTCGCCCAGGAGCTGGGGACAAAAAAACCGGTCTCTGCAGACCGACTCAAAAAAATCTGGCAAACACTTTAATCAGTCATCGCCCCATGGAATCGGTTCTCGCTCTGTAGTTAAGAGCTTGGCCCCGGCATGCTCATTGGGAGCATGAATCATCTTGACCTGATAATTATCCGCAACCACAAGCTCCTCTCTTAACGCACGGGCACGATCACGAGCGTCACGATACTTCTCATGTTGCTCAATTACCTCAACCTGACGACTAGGAAACATCTTGAATAGAAAATACGGCATCTTCTTAAGGAACCTCTGAAAAAGCTTAACGGGATGGGGGTTTGGGGGAAGGTCTCTACAGGTGTTGTTGTAACATACTAAACCATAACCCCTTCCCCCATAGAATAACTTGTAAAGGAGATCTGATTGGGTCACGAAGTGACTTAATCAGAGCTTCCTTAACGAATAGAACCCATACCACCACCTTCAGTGATGGTATGGGTATGTGGCAATGACAGCTACCGAAACGTTACCGTTTCGCTTTTTTCTTCGCTGCCTTTTTCTTCTTGGCCGCCACCTTCTTCTTAGGAGCCGCCTTTTTCTTCTTGGCCGCTACCTTCTTCTTGGGAGCTGCCTTTTTCTTCTTGGCCGCTACCTTCTTCTTGGGAGCCGCCTTTTTCTTCTTGGCCGCTACCTTCTTTTTAGGGGCCGCCTTTTTCTTCTTGGCCGCTACCTTCTTTTTAGGGGCTGCCTTTTTCTTCTTGGC
>NZ_CEYDPX010000034.1:0-6825 GCF_982804495.1 Candidatus Thiopontia autotrophica
TGATCTCCATTTGTTACATGATCTCAATAACACTAAAAACGCAGACCTGACCCCCTCACAATCTCATATACATCCCTGGATAGCCCCTCTCTGTCGGCAATTCTCTGTAGCTGAGCTCGCATCAGAGACTGCCTTCCATCGTCATATCGCCGCCACTGGTTGAATGCGCCAACCATGCGAGCCGCAACCTGAGAATTAAATTTATCCAGCCTCAGAACCTGATCAGCCAGGAAACGGTACCCTCGCCCATCAGCATCGTGAAAATGGAGCTGATTTCCATGGGCAAAAACCCCGACCAGTGAACGCACTCTGTTGGGGTTAGTGATGTCGAAGTCAGGATGGTTTAGCAGAGCTTCAACCCGATTCATTGCATCTGGGAGTTGCGAGCCAGCCTGCAGCGCAAACCACTTATCCACCACCAAGCGCTCATCTCTCCACTTATCGTAGAAGTTGTTAAGTGCTGATGTGCGTTGCGGCAGATCAACCTGCTCCAGTGCAGATAGCGCCCCCATCTCATCACTCATGTTCTCTGCCTGCTCCAGCTGAGTAACTGCCATATCGACAACATCATCACTTCCGAGACGCATCAACATGCCGAGAAGCTGGTTACGCAGCGTACGTCCGGCAATCATCTCCGGATCAAGTTTGTGATAGAGCTCAACCATCTCCTGCTGGTAACGTTCGGCAATGGCACGTATCGCAAACTCACGAGCCTGGTGAATGGCTACCACATCAACCACCTCCATCTTCTCTGCCAGCCAGCGTTCACCAGGCAGCATCAGAGTCTCTGCAATAAATGCCGGATCTTTCTCGCCATCTGCCAGCAGCTCTCCTATGGCATTGAGCCATGCCTCATCCATCTCAGGGGCAGATTCACCAACCCATTTCAATAGCAGTGATTCTGCAATCTGCTGTCCTGCATCCCACCGATTGAACTGATCAGAGTCGTGTGCCATCAAGAAGAGTTGCTGCTCTTCCGTATGCGCTGTCTGTAACAGGATTGGTGCCGAGAATCCGCGCAGTATAGATGGCACTGCGTCAGCTGGAACCCCCTCAAAACGGAATGACTCACTTCTCTCCTGCAACTCAACCATACGGGTAGTTTCCGGCAACAGATCTTCCCCTGTTGTGGCAGAGAGAATACCAACTGCAACAGGAATGTGGTGCGGCTGCCACCCCTCTCTCTCTTCGTCACTTAGTGACTCTGGAGGAAGTTGCTCCAGTGTCAGAGTCATGGTCTCCGACTCTGGATCATGGCTCCAGCTAGCCTGCAGTTGTGGTGTCCCTTTTTGTCTGTACCAGCTCATAAAATGGCTCAGATCACGTCCGGATGCCTCCTCCATACAGCGTACAAAATCCTCAACCGTAACGGCCTGCCCATCATGTCGCTTAAAATAGAGATCCATCCCTTTGCGCCAGCTCTCCTCGCCCAACAGGGCGTGCTGCATACGTACAACCTCGGCCCCCTTCTCATAGACCGTAACGGTGTAGAAGTTTCTGATCTCTATATAGTGGTCTGGGCGAACCGGATGCGACATCGGCCCACTATCCTCAACAAACTGGGCACTGCGTAGCAGCCTTACATCCTGAATCCTCTTTACTGCACGGGAGTTGTGGTCAGCCGTAAACTCCTGGTCACGAAATACCGTAAGCCCCTCCTTGAGGCTAAGCTGAAACCAGTCGCGACAGGTAATGCGGTTACCGGTCCAGTTATGAAAATACTCATGACCAATCACAGCCTCAATATTCAGATAGTCCACGTCGGTCGCCGTCTCTGGCCTGGCCAACACAAATTTGGAGTTGAAGATATTGAGACTTTTATTCTCCATCGCCCCGGAGTTAAAGTCATCAACAGCAACTATATTGAACAGATCAAGATCATATTCACGGCCATAGACTTTTTCATCCCATGCCATGGAGCGCCTGAGAGAGACCATTGCATGGTCACACTTGTCAACGTTATGGGGCTCGGTAAATATGCGCAGGGTTACATCTCGCCCCGATGCTGTCTTGAACTGGTCCTGGATCCCTTGCAGCTTTCCTGCAACCAGGGCAAACAGATATGCCGGCTTGGGAAATGGATCCTCCCAGCTGACCCAGTGACGGCCATCAGGATAACCACTATGTCCTGTCTGGTTACCATTGGACAACATAACCGGACAGAGCTTTGGGTCGGCCGCAATGGTAACACTGAATTTTGACATCACATCAGGACGGTCGGGGAAAAAGATAATTTTTCTGAAACCCTCCGCCTCACACTGGGTACAGAAGATGGGGCCGGACCGGTATAACCCCTCCAGCGACTTGTTCTTCTTCGGATAGAGTCGTGTCTCCATCTGCAGTACAAACTCATCGGGCACGTCACTTATGGTCAGGGTATCTCCATCTCTCTGGAATCTGTCATCACCAAGTGACGCTCCGTCCAGTTGAAGCGAAATCAGCTCCTGACCACCACCACTGAGAACCAGAGGTGCTCCACTCTCGCCATCAGGAGAGGCCACAATCTTGAGGCTCGCCTTTACCCGTGTCTCATCCTCCCCGAGATCAAAGAATAGCCGTACCTCGGGAACCAGATGGTTGGGTGGGGTGTAACTGCTTAGATAAGTTGTTTCTGGAGTTGGTGATGTCATACCGCTTTCCTGTTTACGAGTTCACAAAATCGGCATATCATCCCGCATTCACCGAAAAATGGGAACTCATAAACATGGCCAGAAAAATAAAAATCTACAGTACCGGCACCTGCCCACGCTGTGACAAATCCAAACAGCTACTCACAAAATGGGGGATATCCTACATTGAGGTCAGGGTCGATCAGTCACAGAAGGGGTTGAAAGAGATGCTGAAGCGGACCAACAATGCCCGTACTGTTCCACAGATTTTTCTTGGGGATGATCACATCGGTGGACTGGATGAGCTAACCGAGGCCCATATGGACGGCGAGCTGGATGGGATCAGTTAGGTAGACCGTCGTTTATCTTCAGAGAGAAACGCTTCTCCCTCTTTTTCTTGCCTGAATCTGATGACCTGGAGCGGCATTTTTTGAGCTGACTGCGGTAGCTGTTACTGGTCTCCTCCACCCACTTGGCAACCTTCATCAGACGCGGATGGTTCTCGTACTCTCTACTCAGAAAACCTCGGTGCCCTTCATGGTATGCCAGATAGAGGTTATAGGCATCTTCCCTTGGAATCTTCAGGCTACGGTGGGTACGGTTCAGATACCAGCCGACAAAATCCACGGCATCGGCAAAATCATCACGTTCCGCATCGTTGCTATCTGTCTTCTCCTGGTACTCTCTCCAAGTCATATCCAGCGCCTGGGCATAGCCATATGCACTGGATAATCTCTCACCAGGGATAAATCCAAGATAGTGTCGACGGGGTGCACGTACATCCCCATCAAAACCTGACTCATGACGCACAACTGCCATAATCACCTCCTGAGGAATCCCCCACTTCTGCTCTGCCCTGACAACCTCCTTTTCCCAATCCGGGTTCATCTTATAGATAGAACATATATTGTCCGGATCAAATCGCTGCGACTCACAGCCACTAATCAACAGCAACAGAAATGGCAGCAACATGGTCTTTAAGTGATTCATCAACAACATTGTAACCTCTGCCAGTTTTTTGTATTACCACTTTTTTCAAGGTAAACTCAGCCAGACAAGCTGGAGGAGATAATAATGAAAACAATCCACACACTGTTCACAACACTGTTTTTTTACCTGATCATAAGCCTACCGTCTGTTGCTGATGGCCTGTGGGTCCACCACAGCGTCGAAGAGGAATTCGACACCATCAAGGAGTATATTGAAGAGGGGATAACCAATCAGGGGTTAGTGGTTGCCCACAGCTCTGATGTCGGGGGGATGCTGCAACGTACCGGAAAAGATCTGGTTACCAGAGTACAGGATATCGCCCACACCATGATCAGCAAGGCAAAAGGTACGGTTGGGGTGGCTGATAATAGAGAGCCAACAGTGGTGGCTGCAACTTTTGTCCGCTCCGAGGTGATCGAGTTCTGTAGCGCAAAACTCTCTCGCAAAATGACAGATGCGGATCCTGCCAATGTTATCTTTTGCCCCTACTCAATAGCCATCTACACCACAACCAAAAACCCGGAACTGGTTCATATCTCATATCTTCAACTCTCAAAAATTGGATCTCTGAAATCTCGTGATATTCTCAAAGAGGTGGAGGCGATGCTTGAACAGATTGTGAATGAGGCAACCGAGTAGTGATAGCTGCTGTAGCAGCGCTTCTGTTATCTGCATCTGTTCTTGCTACACCGGTTGAAAATATCCAGCCAGCACTGGATTCAACAGATAATTCCGGTAGCGCCCCGGATTTTGGCAGCATAAAGGATCGCTCGATCCGCAAGAGCGCTTTCATTAGCTATATGGCATCACAGGCACGCCCAATTATCCACAAGATTGGCAAGGAGCGTACGGTTCTGCTTAGTCTATATCTGCGCTACCGTTCTGGTGACTCACTAAACGATAAAGAGCAGAGCTGGGTGCTGGAGCTGGCAAAAGTCCAGGGATTGCACAAATTCAACTCGGATAATGAGGAGAGCTGGAGCGAACTTCTAAAGAGGACAGATATAATTCCACTATCCCTGCTGATGGCACAGGGAGCCCTTGAATCTGCATGGGGAACATCCCGTTTTGCCAGAGAGGGAAACAACTATTTTGGTATCTGGTGTTTTACCCCCGGGTGCGGCATGGTCCCCAAACAACGCAATGAGGGGGCAACTCATGAGGTTGAAAGTTACGTCAGCATGAAAGCTGCAATAGAGAAATATATCTACATACTCAATACACGTCCCGCATTTGAGGAGCTACGCAACCTGAGGCACCAACAGCGGCTCAACCTGCTAACACCATCCGGAACCATACTTCTCAAGGGGTTGGGGCTTTATGCAAAAAATGGGGCGGAGTACATGGAGCTGGTCAAAAAAATCATCCGCCAAAACGGTCTTGGACAATACGATTAACTGCCAATTTCTGCTATCCTAACCACCATGATTCAGTAATCACCATTCTGGTGACCAGGAGATGTATAGGATGAAAATAGTACGTACCAGGATAAGGATATCCACTGTTGCGTTCGCAGCTGGGGTTCTATTTAGCGGCGTAGCCACAGCACAATGGCTTGGCCCATGGGGAAGCGGGAATGATCTTGCTACTGCGTGGGGGCTCGAGACCGACTCAATCGATGATCCTGATGAGGGGCCGGGAGAGACTATCGACTATGGTGCCTCTGAAAAGGCTTTCGGGATGTCAGTGCAATCAGGTGCGGAATCGAGACCACCAGTTGTTACCGAGAGAAGGGCTGCCGCTCCACCTCCACCTGTAAGGACAGAACGTCCGCGCATAAGGGGCAACCGTGCTGGAAATGGATATAGAAGAGCCATCCCACCACAGAGATATAGAAACTATCGACAACGCCCTCCAGTGAGACCTGCACCATACTACGCCCCAAGGAGAATGGCTCCTCCGCCAAGAAGGATGCCTATGCGTCCAGTACGGCCTCTTTCCCCTTACCCGTACTATAGACGCTAAGGGAAGTATGGCTCTGACAATAAAAAAGGATGATCAATGATCATCCTTTTTTATTGAAACTGGTCTCTTACAACCGTCCTCTCTATCTTTTCCTTATTCTGGCAATAATCACTACCACCAACACCAGTAGAATAATTAGCAGCCAGATTCGCCACACAATAACTGTCTCCGGTTAACGGTAGAGTTTGTAATTTACCAGCTCTTTTTTCATGGTGCGGCCAACTGCCAGATCCATTGCAACACGATCATCATCATTTTTTACATCAATCTCAGCACCAGATTGAATTAGCACTCTGGCCATTGCATGGTTACCACGACGTACCGCAGTATGGAGAACCGTATCACCATGTTTTCCCTGGTCATTTACATCTGCACCACTATCAATAAGTATCTTGGCCATTACGATCAGGTCACGATTTACCGCCTCCTGCAGAGGTGTATCACCAAACCTGTTCCTATGGTTAATGTTTGCTCCATGCTTGATCAACAACTCAGCCAACTCATGATCACCCTTGAGAACAGCCTGCATCAGAGGAGAATCCCCGAAATGGTTCTCAATATTTACATCAGCACCATTCTTGATCAGCAGTTCCATCATCTCCGGGGTGCGTGCCAGATGGAGAGGCTGCTCATCATAACGGTTAACCTTGTTAATCGAGATACCCTTCTTCAGCATATTCTGCACCTGCACGATATCATTGCGCGCAACAGAATCATGAACCGAGTGGGCTGCATGCAGGGATAGCGGTGCCAACAGCAATAGAGCCAGCACTGCCCCCTTATTAAATAACATCGATAATCCTCGCATCTCCCCTCTACTCCCAGCTTCAAACAATTCTTTGTAAAGCAATACAATAGCACTGCAATTTGGTAACTGTTGATTATCTAATTTAATAACATAAAAGTCCAGCTCGCTCGATAAATATGGTGCCCGGAGCCGGAATCGAACCGGCACGATCTTTCAATCGAGGGATTTTAAATCCCTTGCGTCTACCAATTTCGCCATCCGGGCCTAACGCAAATTACCAATAAAAAAGCCGCTGAATTATACCGATTCAGCGGCTTATGCACATCAGTGATTTCAGAGCAGGTAGCTGCTATGCCGCAACACTCTCCTTCTCCTTCTTAATATCCCCATCAACCACCTCAAGTTTGGGCTTCTGGTCCGGCAGCAACTGCTCCCGTATCTGCTGTTCAATCTCCCGAGCTGTCTCAGGGTTGTCTTTGAGGTACTGTCTTACCTTGTCTTTGCCCTGGCCTA
>NZ_CEYDPX010000035.1:0-5925 GCF_982804495.1 Candidatus Thiopontia autotrophica
AGTGTGTACTGAGGCAATTCGATCGTAACTATTAACTGCTGTTCAACAATAAGGAAGAGTATGGGAGGAAAACGTCTTCCGTGACAGAAACAGTCAAAATCACCCCAGCCACATATACACCATACATGATAATGATTATCATTACCAATACTTTTTGTCGATTATTTTTATAAAGTTAACCAAAAGTAAATATTGGTAGAATAGTCTCCATTGTGGCCAACCCAAAAAGAGATGTTCTCCGTGTATTCAGAAGACTGTTCCGGTCTGATGATGAGCTACCCAAACTGGTTCTGCTGGGGCTTGTTGTTGGTCTGCTAACCAGTCTGGTTATTATTCTGTTCCGCTTTATGTTTGAGTGGCCTCTATCTGTTCTGCTTCCGGGAGCAGGATCAGAAAATTTTGAGGAGCTTCCCTCCTATCTCCACTTTGTTACACCAGTCATTGGTGGCGTTGTGATCGGTCTGTTCCTGCTACTGTTTAAGGATGAACACAGGGTTACCGGTGTTGCTCATGTAATGGAACGAATGAATTACCACGAGGGCAAGCTAAAGCTAAAAAATGCAATCGTGCAGTTTTTTGGCGGGATTCTGGCAATAATTTTTGGGGAGTCTGCCGGACGTGAAGGGCCTGCAGTACATCTCGGTTCTGCCGCAGGCAGCCTTTTGGGTCAGTCGATGAATCTCTCCAACAGTAACCTGCGCATTTTGGTTGGGTGTGGTTCCGCAGCTGCTATTGCCGCCTCTTTCAATACCCCAATGGCCGGTGTCATCTTTGCGATGGAGGTGATTCTGCTTGAGTATACAGTTGCAGGCTTCACCCCAATCATTATCTCTTCAGTGGTTGCGGCAATGATGGCCAGCAACTTCTACTCTGCCGAGCTTATGTTTGTGGTGCCATCCGAGATCAGGATAGAGAGCATGGATGAGATTCCGTTTATTCTGCTCTTCTCTTTTATTATTGGTGCAATGGGGGCGCTATTCAGTCGCACCATGATCGGGATGCAGCGCTTTTCTGGAAAACCAGTAATGCTGCGAATGGTTGCTGCCGGTCTGTTAACCGGGGCTATCGCATGGTTCTTTCCACAAATTATGGGGCTTGGTAATGACACCATATCTACTATTCTCAACAACAACCAGTTCACCATCAATTTGCTGTTGGCGATAGCCTTTGCAAAGCTGTTTGCCACTGCAATGGCTGTTGGTCTGGGTATGCCGATGGGGCTTATCAGCCCAACGCTGTTTATTGGTGCCGCTCTTGGAGGGGCGCTTGGGTTACTTGCCACAGAGCTAATCGGAGCACCTGTCTCGGATATAGGTTTTTATGCCATATTGGGGATGGGAGCAATGATGAGTGCGGTGCTTCAGGCCCCGCTTGCTGCACTGATTGCGCTACTGGAGCTGACCAGCAATCCAAACATTATTCTTCCTGGAATGTTGGTAATTGTTATTGCCAATATAACCTGCAGCCACATCTTTAGACAGAACTCTGTCTTTGTACGTGTGCTCCAGATCAGAGGGTTGGATCACCAACCACAAAGGTAAAATTAAACAGTTGCGCAGGCGTCTGCGATTGACTCCTTGAAGATCGCCTTGTGGACATCACCAAGGCTCATCATGCCGAGCAATTTGTCTCCATCAATTACCGGAATACGGCGGAAACGGTGACGCACCATAACCGAGGTGGCCTTAAGGATAGGCATATCCTCTGTAACCCCGATAACACCTGTTGTCATAAGATCACTAACCTTAAGCCCAAGCACCTGAGAATACTCCATCTCCATATCCTCAAAGTTGATGGTCTGCCCCTGGTCCATAACCTCTTCCAGTGATGGAAACATATGATGTAGCACATCCTTCTCTGCAATAAAACCTATCAGTTTTTCATCATCATCCAACACCGGCAGACCGCTCACACGATAGAGTGTCATTGCAGAGACGACCTCTCTCATGGGAGTATCTGGTTGTACAGTACGAATATGGCGAGTCATGATATCTTTTACTAGCATCTCATTATTCCTTATGGTGTTTGGTTTGTGTCTGCCTCTGCTGACTGCTTTCTGATCGCATCATTATGCTCTTTGAAACCAGCATGAACAGCCTCAGCCAGATCTTTCTGTTCGTTCAGTTTACCTCGTTCCAAAGCAAAGGCAACTGCAACTTCAACAATAAAGAGGTGGTCCATGGTCAGACGCGGGCTCTCTGCCCCCTCCTCATTGCCATCAGCCAACTCATTATCGGAGCTATCTTCAGTATAGACATGCAGTAGTGCATTTAACAGATCATACACCTCCCCAACTTTTTTGAACTCCGAGGCGTGGTAGGCACCATTAAGGCTAGCCATACCTATAAGCCGCAGGGCAGCAACAAAGTATTCGTCCGGTATGGTTGGTATTTTAAGATCAGAAGACACGTGGTTCATTCCCCCTCTGCTCATCAGGCTGGAACCAGTCCAGGCTGTCGTGCAGGGTTACCACACTACCGATAATAATCAGGGTAGGCGGCTTGATCTTTGATTCAGCAACAATCTGCGGCAGAGTTACCAGGGTACCGATATACTCTTTTTGATCTGGCGTGGTCCCCTTCTGCACAAGTGCTGCCGGGGTGTCTGGATCCATTCCGTGCTCTATCAATTTGGCCGCAATGGTCTCGATACCCTTCAGCCCCATATAGAAGACAATGGTCTGACCAGGCTGTGCGAGTGCACTCCAGTTGAGATCAGAGGTTCCATCTTTGAGGTGACCGGTAGCAAAGGTAACAGATTGAGCATGGTCACGATGGGTCAGCGGTATTCCTGCATACGATGAGATACCGGATGCAGCGGTAATTCCTGGAACCACCTGGAACGGAATACCCTTCTCTGCCAACAATTCGATCTCCTCACCACCACGCCCAAAGATGAATGGATCTCCACCCTTGAGTCGCAACACCCTCTTACCATCTGTTGCAAGATGCGCCAGCAGTTCATTAATCTCATCCTGAGGGACAGAGTGGTTACTGCTCTCCTTGCCCACATAGATTCTCTCTGCATCACGACGGGTCAGGTCGAGCACAGCTGGTGAGATAAGACGGTCATAGACCACTACATCAGCCTGCTGCATAAGCCGCAGGGCACGGAATGTTAGAAGATCAGGATCCCCCGGGCCTCCCCCCACCAGATAGACCTCTCCCTGATTGAGCTCATCGCCCTCCTTGCGGGAGCAGATATCAACCATCTCATCCAGCGCATGCTCGGCCTCTTGCTTTCGGCCCGAAAAGATCATCTCTGCAATCGGCCCCTGAAACGCCCTCTCCCAGAAGAGACGACGCTGCTTGGGCTGTATCTTCTCTTGTACCTTGCCACGAAAACTTGCCGCCAGGGTTGCCAGTTTTCCATAAGCAGATGGAATCATTGACTCCAGACGTGAGCGAATCAGCCTTGCAAGTACAGGTGATGCGCCTCCAGTGGAGATAGCTGCTACAACCGGAGAGCGGTCGATGATGGATGGAGTAATAAAGGTACAGAGATCCGGGGTATCAACCACATTTACCGGTATATTCCTCTCTGTTGCCAGGTCGGACACCTGCTGGTTGATCTCATTCTGATCTGTGGCCGCATAGAGCAGTATATGGTTGCCAACATGAGATGGCTGGAAGCTCTCCTCTATCCACCTGATCTCTCCCTTCTCATGAAAGATAGACATTGTGGATCCCAGCTCCGGAGAGACCACCTCAACAGCAGCCCCTGCACGCAGCAACAGCTGCACTTTACGTGCCGCAACCTCACCACCTCCAACCACCAGGCAGGGACGATCTTTTACATCAACAAAAATTGGTAAATAATCCAAAAGTACGAACTCCTAACAGATTTTATCTATGCCACCCATGTAACTACGCAGCACCTCAGGTATTACTACCGAGCCGTCCTCTTGCTGATAATTTTCCAATACTGCAACCAGTGTTCTGCCAACCGCAAGTCCGGAACCATTCAGAGTATGAAGCAGTTCTGGTTTACCCGTCTCCGGGTTTCTCCAACGAGCCTGCATCCGGCGCGCCTGGAAATCCCCAAAACTGCTGCATGAGGATATCTCGCGATAGGCACTCTGCCCCGGGAGCCATACCTCAAGGTCATAAGTCTTGGTAGATGAGAAACCAATATCTCCCGTACAGAGCGCCATCACCCTGTATGGAAGCTCCAGCTTCTGCAGAATTTTCTCGGCATTCTCGGTAAGTGACTCAAGTGTTGCCGCGGAATCCTCTGGGCGCACCATCTGTACCAACTCCACCTTCTCAAACTGGTGCTGACGAATCATGCCACGAGTATCTCTGCCATAGGATCCAGCCTCACTACGGAAACAGGGGGTATGGGCAACAAACTTTTTAGGTAGTTCATCTGCCGGAATAATCTCGTCACGTACCAGGTTGGTTACTGGAACCTCTGCCGTTGGAATCAGGTAGTAGTCCTTCGCCTGCTCCTCTTCCGGGATCCCTGCTGTGCCGAGAGCAAATAGATCCTCCTTGAATTTCGGCAGCTGCCCTGTCCCCTTGAGACTGTTACTGTTTACAACATAGGGTACATAGACCTCACTATAGCCATGATCCTGGGTGTGAGTATCCAGCATAAACTGGGTCAGCGCACGGTGGAGGCGTGCCATCTCACCATGCATAACCACAAAACGTGACCCGGTGATCTTTGCTGCAACCTCAAAATCCATCCCCTTCAAGGCAACCCCCAGATCAACGTGATCCTTGGGCTTAAAGCTTAATGTTGCAGGTTCGCCCCAGCGACGGATCTCTACATTATCGTCCTCACCCTTGCCATCCGGTGTGGATTCATGAGGGATATTTGGAACCCCCATCATCAGCTCGCTCATCTCTGCCTGAATTGCTGCAAGCTCCTGCTCTGCAGATTCCAGATCACCCTTCAGCCTTGCAACCTCATCCAGCAGAGGCTGAATATCCTCCCCCTTCGCCTTGGCCTGGCCGATCCCCTTGGACTTGCTATTGCGCTGATTCTGCAGCTCCTGGGTGCGCACCTGCGTCTCTTTTCTGCGAGACTCCAGTGCAGCCATGCCTTCTGCATCCAGGATGTATCCCCTGCGAGCCAGCCCAGCTGTTACTCCCTCAAGATCATCTCGTACTATCTTCGGATCCAACATCTCTTAATTCTCAATCCTTCATTAATCTTTCAGCCGACCAGCAGACCATATGTGACGGCTCAATAGTTGAACTCAGATGGTCCAACACCTCATCAATCTTCTCCGGCTTATCAAAAAACTCGACTACCACTGGGAGGTTTAGCGAAATATCCAGTAGTGTTCCTGTATGAATTTCTCCATTTTCACCATATCCAGAGATACCTCTAAACACTGTAACCCCTGATATCTTTTCCCAATCGTGCAGCCTCTTGAGCAACTGCTCCAGATGGGCCTTCTCTTCAGAGAGATAGATCCGCACCACTGTCACCGACTCTTTCTTAAGACTCATCTCACTACCCCCATGACATCCGTCCAACAATCACACCCAACCATGCAGCACCAACACAGACCACCACACTACCAACCATATTCAACACTGCCCGCATCACCTCTCCACCCTCCAGCAAATTAAGTGTCTCCATAGAGAAGGACGAGAATGTGGTAAATGCACCAAGAAACCCGATCAATAAAAATGCGCGCCACTGTGGCCCCAACGCCAACCTCTCAGTCAGCAGAACAAACAGTAGCCCCATAACCAGGGAACCGAGCACATTGACGGTCATGGTTCCCCATGGAAAACCACGCCCCAGCCAGCCATAGATCCCATTGGATACGAGATAACGCATCACGGACCCAAGGGCACCTCCTACGGCAATTGCGATCAGTTGCATGGGCAGGGATTATACATCAGGAACCGCTCCGCTTCGCCCCGAATGGCCTCTGGCCAGTAACAGCCATAGGGTGGTAACTAG
>NZ_CEYDPX010000036.1:0-5854 GCF_982804495.1 Candidatus Thiopontia autotrophica
GGATTTAGTTTTTGGAAGGGACAGTCCCAAAAAAGGGATTATGAATGTAAGCCATAAAGGAAATTCTGATTTTAAATTAAATCAAATAGATTCAGAAAAATTGATTTGAAACTTTTATTTATCCCTTTCGTAATGTAAGAAATCGTTAACTTCCATTGATGCAACACAAAAAAATAAATATCATTCAGCAATTATTAATCGGGTATTTCTGTTTTTCTTTGGCCTTATTTAATAGCGTAAAATCTCCGGTTCTTTGCCTTGAAGCAGATGGACATATTAATATCGAATCAAATTGCGATAGCGAATGTGATATACCAAAAGAGGATAATCATCAAGATGACTGCGGTGAATGTGTGGATGTCCAATTATGGGACACTAAATCGGATACTAACTTTCTACTTTCATCAACAGATTTTGATTTTGAATTCAATCTTATCCTTTCAGAATCCTTTCTTTTGGATGTTTTCCATCAAATTTCTTTTGTTTCTCACTCAAAAGAAAATCCAAATACTCATTTCCCTCCCTTACTAAAACACACCATTTTACTTATTTAGACTCTCTTTTTAAAAATTGTTTCGTAGTCGGTTTTCTAAACCGATATTTTTCAAACATTTTTAGAAAGGTGAGTTATGATTACTCTCTACCGATGCATTATTTGCATTATATTTACAACATTGGCATTTTGCCAAACATTGGATATCAACACACTTGAAAAGTTGGTGATTGAACAGAATCCCCAGCTATTAGTAAGTGCCAAACAAATACAAGTTCAGGAAGGTTCTTTAGCCCAAAGCAGAAAATTGCCAAACCCCGTTTTGGAAATGGAATCTGGTTCCGGTGCAGACCCGGAAACATCAGGAATGATTTCCCAAACCATTCTGCTTGGCGGAAAACGAAAACATAAAATTCGTTTGAGTGAACTTGATTTATTGAAAGCACACTTGGAATATGAAAAGCTGAAACAAGAAAAATTGACAGTAGCGTTTCAGTCATTTACGAATATTCTCCATCTCCAAGAAGTTAAATCAATTCAAACAGATAAAATTTCTGTTGCAGAAGTATTATTGAAATCTGTAAGCAAAAAAGTGGAAGCCGGAAAATTATCTCCTGCAGAAAAGTCCCGCGCAAAGATTCAGCATTTTCAAGAACAGATGAAACTGCGTGAAATAGACAAATCATTGGAAATTGCTTGGATTTCGATTTCTTCGTTGTGGGGTGATGGAAAGCCGAGATTCAATTTAGCAGTCGGTCATTTTCTAAATACTCCCACAATGTCTTCATCAAATTCATTGGACAAATCTCCGGCGATTCAATTGGCTGAACTTTCTGTAGTTATTCGACGAATCAATATTAAATCAGAAAAAGCGGAAGTCATGCCCGATCTTGATTTAGATGCCGGAATAAAACGAAGTGACATTCCGGGGAATACATATCAAATCGGTTTTTCTCTTCCGATTCCTATTTTCAATCGCAATCAGGGAAAAATCAAAAGTGCCGGTTTTGAATTGGAACGGGCAGAATTGAAATTAAAAGCGACGAAAACTGAATTGACATCATTGGTGAAAAATATTCAAACAGAATTGGCATTACTTTATTCTGAAACTGAAACGTTGAAAGATGAAATTATTCCCGAAGCACAAACGGCTTACACCATTATTAGTGACGGCTATTTGAATGGACGCTTTACCTATCTTGATGTAGTGGATGCACAAAAAATGTGGTTTCAGTCCAGAGAGCAGTATATGAATGCCTTGAAAGATTACCATGCAAACCTTTTCGAATTAGATCGCATAACTGGAAATTCAAATCATACAAACTTCAAGGAGAAGAATTAATTATGAAAAAGCAAATTTTAATTACCATTGTAATTACAGCCTCGCTTACTTTTTTTGGAACACGGTTTTTCGTGTCTCATGCTCATAAAAATACCGGTCACACAGAACAGCATGAAGACCATGGAGATGAACACGGTTCAGAATTTTCTTATTCTCCTGAAATACTAAAAGAGTTTGGCATTCAAATTGGGACTGCTTCTGGTGGTGTGTTAGAACAAAAAATCGAATTGCCCGGAGAAATTCAAATTGACCCGGACCGATTGGCTCATATTACGCCACGATTCGACGGTGTGATCAAGGAAGTTTTTAAACAAATGGGCGAATCTGTAAAAAAGGACGATCTTTTGGCCATTATTGAAAGTAATGAAAGTTTGACGACTTACGAATTGCACTCATCCATGGACGGCGTTATTATTGATATGCACTTTACTAAAGGAGAAACTGCCCAACGACCGGACCATTTTTTCGCAGTAGCAGATTTGTCCGAAGTGTGGGTGAATTTGAGCGTGTATCAAAAATTTCTTTCGAAAATCAGTTTGGGGCAACCTGTAAAAATCACGGTCAATTCAGCATTTTCTCAAATAGGAAAAATATCCTATGTATCACCCACATTGGATGAACATACGCGAACTGCCACAGCTCGAGTTGTGTTGAGAAATGAAGATGGGAAATTTCGCCCCGGACAATTTATTACGGGCAATGTGGTGGTTCACCAATCCATATTTGATGTCATTATTCCCAAAACAGCTTTGGAAACTATTGATGGAAAGTCTGTTGTATTTGTGAAAAACCAAAATGGATTCGAACCTGTTGCTGTCGAAATCGGAAAAGAAAATCAGAATAATGTAGAAATCATTTCCGGCTTGAATGCTGGACAAAAATATGTATCTGAAGGCGGATTTATATTGAAAGCTCAATTGGCCAAAGGTTCATTTGGCGGTGGGCACGGACATTAAGATGAAAAATTTAATTCAATTTGTATTAAAAAATCGCTTGCTGGCTTTGGCGGTTTCACTGCTGGTTTTGGGTGCAGGATATTCCAGTTACAAACAACTTCCCATCGATGCATTTCCCGATGTTTCGCCGAACTTGGTGCAGGTGTTTACCACGACGGAAGGACTGGCACCGGAAGAAGTGGAAAAATATGTAACCTATCCCATTGAAGTAGCGATGAACGGTTTACCCAATATGGAAAAAATCCGTTCTGTGTCAAACTTCGGCTTATCCGTGGTAAATATCTATTTTGAAGATGAGACAGATATTTATTTCGCGCGACAAATGGTTAATGAACGAATCCAACAAGCAAGAGAACAAATTCCTGATGGATTCGGCGAACCGGTTATGGGACCTATTTCCACAGGAATGGGATTAATTCTTTTTTATTATTTGGATGACGAAACCGGTAAATATACTCTCGAAGAATTGAGAACAATTCAGGATTGGCTCGTAAAATTTCATCTCCAAACTGTTCCCGGTGTAACTGAAGTGCTTGGTATCGGCGGATATGAAAAGCAATATCATGTGATTGTGGACCCTTTCGCCTTATTGAGATTTGATATTACTATCCATGATATTATAGAAAAAATACAATCGAATAATTTGAATGTGGGTGCACAATTTATTGAGAAAAATTCAGAAGAATTTATCGTTCGTTCTGTGGGACTGGCATCCAAAATCGAAGATGTAGAAAATATCATTCTTAAATCCGAATCAGGAACACCCATTTTTCTAAATCAAGTTGCTGATATTAAAATCGGTGGTGCCATTCGTCGTGGAATTCAAACCCACAATGGAGTGGGAGAAGTGGTGTCCGGCATGGTGGTAAAATTGTTCGGAAGTAATTCGTCCACGGTGATTGGTCAGGTGGAAAACAAAATGGAAGAAATTAATGGCATGCTTCCTGACGGCATCAAAATCGTTCCCTATTATGAGCAAAAAACCTTGGTTGAAGCGTGCGTAAAAACGGTGAGCGATGCATTATTGCAAGGAATAATACTTGTTGTGATTATTTTGTTTTTGTTTATGGGATCCATTCGTCCCAGTATTGTGGTTGCATTTTCTATCCCTTTTTCTGTCCTATTTGCCATGATTGGCATGAACCTTTTTGGTATATCCGCGAATCTCATGTCTTTCGGCGGATTGGCAATAGCCATCGGAATGATGGTGGACGGCTCTATTGTAATCATTGAAAATATTGACAGAGTTTTAAAAGAAAAATCCAAGAATGAATCAAAAATGCAGTTGATATCCAAAGCGTTTCTTGAAGTAATTCAGCCTGTTACTTTTGCCATAATCATTATTATCATTGTCTTTTTGCCACTTTTCACACTTCAAGGCGTGGAAGGAAAAACATTTCGACCATTGGCATACACCATCGCAATTGCCATGTTCGGTTCACTTATCTATGCCATGATTCTTTCGCCGGTTCTTTCATTCTTTTTATTGAAAGACCCTAGAAAAACAAGAGAAAAGAAAGAATTGTGGATTCTTCGAATGATGAATCGCATTTATGAACCGGTCATCACCTATTTTGTGGAAAATCGAAAAATGGCCGTGTGGTTGGCAGGAAGTCTTATCGTTGTTGGAATGCTCATTTTCCCCAGATTAGGTTCGGAATTCACACCAAAATTGAATGAAGGAACGATTGTTGTTCGTTTATCCATGGCGCCGTCTATTTCATTGAAAGAGAGCAAAAATACAACGCTCATTGTGGAGCGACGATTGATGAAAATACCGGAAATTACCGGTGTGATTACGCGCATCGGTCGGGGAGAAATCGGAGCCCACACAGACCCAATCAATAATGCAGAAATTTATGTATTGCTAAAACCAAAAGATGAATGGCAAAGTCAAAGTCAAGCCGATTTGGAAATGCTAATTCGGGAAGAGTTGGAAAATGTTCCCGGTGTTTTGGTGAATATTACTCAACCAATCGCTATGACGGTGGATGAACTTTTGGAAGGAATTCGAGCTGAACTTGCGGTAAAACTTTTTGGCGACGATTTGGAAATCCTGAAAGAAAAAGCAGACGAAATTGCCAATGTCATTCGGAAGATTCCCGGCGCGGATGATGTGCAGGTGGACCAAATCACCGGCACGCCCCAATTGCTCATTACCATTAATCGGAATGCCATTGCTCGTTATGGTATAAATATTTCTGATGTGCAGGAAGTGATTCGTGCATCCGTGGGCGGTGAAACAGCAGGACAAATTTTTGAAGGCATTCGCCGATTTAACATTTTGGTTCGATTGGCACCTAAATTCAGAAATACTGCCGATGCTATTTCCAATATTTTAATTCAATCTCCAGATGGCGTGGATATTCCACTTTCGGAATTGGCCAAGATTGAAGAATTGGTGGGACCGAGACAAATTACGCGAGAAAATAATCAACGATTTATCACCGTTCAATGCAATGTAACGGGACGCGATATTGGTTCATTTGTGGAAGAAGGTCAGAACGCTATTGAGAAATCCATTACGCTTCCTGCCGGATATTTAGTAAAATGGGGCGGTCAGTTTCGATTACAGCAGGAAGCAAATAAACGATTGGCAGTGGTCATCCCCATTACACTTATTGTTATATTTTTGCTATTATTTTCCAACTTCAATTCTCTGAAAAATTCATTGCTCATTTTGCTGAATATTCCTTTGGCTCTTGTAGGCGGTGTGGTTGCATTATGGCTTACGGGACAAAATTTATCCGTCCCAGCTTCCGTTGGTTTTATTGCTTTATTTGGCATCGCTTTGGAAAACGGAATGGTGTTATTGAGTTATTTGAATCAATTAGTGAAAGAGGGCGTTGCAATAAAAGACGCATCCATTTTGGGGGCAAAGTTGAGACTTCGCCCCGTATTAATGACGGCACTCACAACAGCGTTTGGATTATTGCCTTTACTCTTCGCTACCGGAACAGGAAGTGAAGTTCAGCGACCTTTGGCAACAGTAGTGGTAGGTGGTTTAGTAACGTCAACAATCTTAACTTTACTTGTCATTCCCGCATTGTATAAATGGTTTTC
>NZ_CEYDPX010000037.1:0-5473 GCF_982804495.1 Candidatus Thiopontia autotrophica
GAAAAACGGCCTGTCGATCTCTCGACAAGCCGTTGATAAATGGCGTCCCCAAGGGGTTTCGAACCCCTGTTGCCGGGATGAAAACCCGGTGTCCTAGGCCTCTAGACGATGGGGACATAGAACTTTATAAATGTTATTTGGTGGAGCTAGGCGGGATCGAACCGCCGACCCCCTGCATGCCATGCAGGTGCTCTCCCAGCTGAGCTATAGCCCCAAACAGCGAGGCGCAACTTTACGGATTTGACCGTTTTCTGTCAAGCAGTTTGTGCCGCTACACGCTGCTGAATATACTCCAGCGCCATATCAATCCTTGCAAGAACACGCTCACGCCCAATCAACTCAAGTGTAATATCAATTGGCGGGGAAATTGCGGTGCCAGTTGCCGCCACCCGCAGGGGCTGCGCCACCTTGCCAAGCTTAAGATCAAGAATTTCTGCGGTCTCTTTCACAATCTCGTGGATAGGCTCCGCATCCCAGATCTCCAGCTCTGACAGCATGCCACGAATTCTCTCAAGTGGCTCGGCTGCTGCTGCCTTAAGATTCTTCTTTGCAGCCTTCTGGTCAAACTCATCAAAATCAAGATAGAAACAGCGACTATTCTCTGCCATCTCCACCAGGGTTTTTGCCCGCTCTTGCTGCGCCTCTACAACCTTCACAAGCTCTGGACCACTGTTCGCAGGGTCTATATCAAGCCGCCCAAGATGCCATCTAAGGTGTCTGGCTATGTGATCTGATGAACTGTTTTTTATATAGTGTTGGTTCAGCCAGAGCAGTTTCTCCGGGTTAAAGGTAGAGGCAGAGTTGTTAACATCAGTAACATCAAAAAGCTCCACCATCTCATCTATGGAGAATACCTCCTGATCACCGTGCGACCACCCTAGTCTAACCAGGTAGTTTAGCAGTGCCTCAGGCAGATAACCTTCATCCCGGTACTGCAGTACACTGACTGCGCCATGACGTTTTGATAGACGGCTTCCGTCCGAACCAAGAATCATGGGCAGGTGAGCATATTTGGGAGTCTCTGCCCCAAGCGCCTTTAGAATATTGATCTGGCGCGGCGTATTGTTTAGATGGTCATCCCCGCGCACGATATGAGTAAGCCCCATATCAAGATCATCTACCACCACTGTTAGATTGTAGGTTGGAGTTCCATCAGAGCGGGCGATAATAAGATCATCCAGCTCACTGTTCTGAAACACCACCTTACCACGCACCATATCATCGACAACCACTACACCATCAGTTGGATTCTTGAAACGTACAACCGGATCCACCCCGTCACGAGGCTCACTGCGACTACGGCAAAGGCCGGTATAGCGGGGCTTCTCCTTCCGTGCCCGCTGTCCCTCACGCATCTCATCCAGCTCTTCGCGACTGCAGTAGCAATAGTAGGCGTGTCCATCGTCCAGCAACTGTTGAATAATCTCTCTGTAACGGTCAAAACGGTGAGTCTGATAGAAAGGCCCCTGGTCATAGGCAAGCCCCAACCATGCCATCCCCCTCAGAATCGCATCAACCGACTCTTCCGTGGAGCGCTCCCTGTCAGTATCCTCTATACGGAGAATAAAATTCCCCCCATGACGACGGGCATAGAGCCAGGAAAATAGTGCAGTTCTGGCTCCTCCAACGTGGAGATAACCGGTTGGGCTTGGAGCAAATCTTGTTGTTAACTTCATTATTATGATTAATCTATCTGAAACAGGGTGTACCACCCTATGGAAAGCCGCACAGTATATACTATTACCCCATGAACAGAAAAATTGCTGTTGTTGAGGATGATCCTGATCAACGCGAAAATTATACAGATGCCTTGCGCAACCAGGGTTATGAGGTTGTAGCATATGCAACCAAGAACGAGGCTCTGCGTGGACTCAACACCAATCCCCCAGATCTGGCCATTCTCGATGTAATGTTGGGAGAGGACCACGATGCAGGTTTTGAGATCTGCAACTCACTTCAAAAGACTCACCCAACCGTTCCAGTCATTTTTCTTACGGCACGAGATAGCGAGATAGATCGTGTCGAGGGTCTTCGTATGGAGGCCTGGGACTATCTGATCAAGCCCATCACCCTCGACTACCTTATTGTGCGTGTCTCCTCACTATTCCGGATTGAGGAGAGACTTACTCACACCACAACCCAGAATGATCCAGGCAACGTAGTTAGTGGTGACCTGACTCTTAATGAGAACTCAATGTCAGTTCACTGGAAGGGAAAACCAATCGAACTGACCCTTACTGAGTTCTGGCTGGTTGAGGCCCTGGCAGAATCTCCTGGTGATGCCTTTAGTTATGAAGCCCTAATGCCGGTCACAAGACAGACTATTGTTGAGAAAAACACCATCAATGGACATATCCGCAGAATCCGCATCAAATTCAAGCGTGCTGATCCGGAGTTCAACTGCATTCGCAACGTCTTTGGAGTTGGATACCGTTGGGACTGCTGAAGAAGATCAAGGGAGAGCTGTATCAATGGGGAGGGATCCGTAACAAGCTGATCCTTGCCATTCTTCTGTTCTTCACTATCCCGATTATGGGATACAAGATGTTGACCGAGATGAAACAGTTTATGCAACAGGGGCAGGAAAACGCTCTCTCCATGGCGTCCCAGGCGGTAGCAACTGTTCTTCACAATAACCCTGAGCTATTCAAACCAGAAACCGGCATCCCCCATGATCTTAGCAGTGACAGAGATCTCTACGTACATGAGATTGATGAGATTCCAAACCTCGACCGCCCAGGCTTCAAAGAGTGGGAGCCAATCCTTTATCGTGCCATTGAGTATGGCGAAACCCATATTCTGCAGGGTGGGCATCAGTACCAAAGCACTGATCTCTCCTTCAGTCGTGTGCTGGCGTTAACTCCGGATAAACGCAACATCTACGCACTATTCCAGGTTACTGACAACACTGTGCTGTTCCGTAAAAGAAAAGGGCTACGGGTAGACAGTGGAGATCACCTGCGCATCTACCTGCAGAGAGGCAACCGTCCTGCACAAAACTATCTGGTAACTGCATATAAACCAGGCCTCATGAGCATCTATCAGATGGATGAACAGTGGGAACAACCAATCACTGGCAAACATGAACGGATATTTGCCGCATCCATGTACCCTGCCAGTAACGGATATAGTATTGAGCTAAAACTCCCAAAGAGGTTAATCAACGAAAACACAACTCTCTCTTTCTCCATTATCGATATCGATGACCCTGATGAGCGTACCCTGAATATGGAGATTGGCACCTTCAGAGAGTGGACTGAGGCCTACACCAATCGTGTATTTCTGCCTGCACCATCAATGGAGCGGATGATAAACGCCATTGATCTGCCAGATGCCCGCTTCTCCATAACCGATGAGCATCGCCGTATTGTGGCAACAACCGGTAGCCTGATTACCACAGTTAGCCGCAGTGATGAGCGCAACCCAATAACAGCACCTCTGTTTGATCTGGTTTTTGGATCCCCAATTCAAAATGTAGAAGAGCCTATACGGGATACCAGAGAGTTCTCCTGGAATGCAATTGATCGTGCCCTGGAGACAGGAAAGGAGCAACGTTTTACCCGCCCCTCTTACGATGGGCTGGCTGACATCATCACAATTGCCTATCCAATACATGGTGAAGATGGGGAGCTTGGGGTGGTGGTTGCTGAACAGAGCAATCTGCGCATCCTCTCGGAACTAAGGGTAACTCTGGAAAATGTAATTGGCTCCACCCTTCTGGTCATCCTGTTGGCTTCTCTTATTCTTATAACAATTGCAACCAGACTGACCCTGCGACTACATAAACTTAGAACAGAGACCGCAAACTCAATTGATGATAGTGGACGTATCGTTACTGAATCCATCCAGACTGAAAATGATTCAATTGATGAGCTGGGCGATCTGTCACGCAGCATCTCATCGATGCTTACACGACTATCCAGATATACAAAATATCTGGAGCGAATGCCGCGTATGCTCAAACATGAGATCCTCAACCCGCTCAATATAGTCTCAACCTCTCTGGAAAATCTTGAAAGAGAGATCCCGGAGACCGAACATAGCATTAAGTATCTTAAAAAAACCCGACGTGGAATCGGTAGGCTGGGATCCATTGTGCAGAGTCTGGCAGAGGCATCTAGCCTTGAAGACGCACTAACCCCTGGGACCGAAGAGCAGTTTGATCTCAATGAACTGCTTAACGAGTACCTTGATAACTACCAAAACACCCATCCCCTGCAATATTTCAGGGTTCAGCTACCGGATCAACCAATCCCGTTTGTCGGCTGGCCATATGCCATCGAACAGATGCTGGATAACCTGCTAAACAATGCTGTTGACTACAGTGATCCAGGGAAACCGATCGACATCATGGTAAGCATGAATGGAGATGCTGATATAGACAATATTCAGATCTCTATTCTGAATGAGGGGGCTGCGATCCCTACAGAGATCAGAGATACCCTGTTTGAGTCCATGGTCACCTCCCGCAAGGAGAGCAACCCAGACCAGCCACACCTTGGATTGGGGTTATATATAGTCAGGCTGGTTGCTGACCACCATAACGGCACAGTAATTTACAAGAATCGTGAGGACGTAGAGGGCAGCACCTTCACAGTCACCATCAACCTGTAGCCAATCCCCCATCCTGTTGCCTGACATACTCCAGTTCGGCAATGACCTGCGCCCCCAGTAACAGAATAATACCTGCCATCTCCAGACTGAAGAGGGCAATGATTGCTGTTGCCAGAGAACCATATACCGCATCGGCAAAACTGATGGTAGAGAAGTAGTAGACCAGCAGATGGCGCATCCCCTCCCATAACAGGGTAGCTACCGCACCACCAATCAATACAGGCCGTAGCGAGATTCTGCCAACCGGCATCACCCAGTAGATGGAAGAGAACATCAGCCAGACCCCCACTAGCCCCATCCAGTAGAGACCGGACTGTGCAAGCCACTGCAGTGATATGGTCCACTGCAGTAGCGAAAACTCCATACTCTCAACAGACTGCAACACCCCAGCCAGCAGCGTCAACATCAACAGACCCACTCCCAGCGCCACAATATAGAGATAGGGGATCACCGCAGAGAGCAGAAAGTGGCGGCGGTGAATCTCCACCCGATGGAAGAAGATCACCGACATCGCATTCTCCAGCGCAGTAAAGGCAAGTGAGCTGGCAAACAGCAGGATCACACCACCAACCCAGCCGATAACCTCGCGATGAGATAAAAATGATGCCAGCTGCGCAGTTATGAGTTCCGCCTGCCAAGGGACAATCATCCGCAACTCTGCATCCACCACAGCAAGTAACTCAGCCTCTGGGACCAATGCAGAGAGCACCACCAGCAACAGCGCAACCAGCGGGATCAGAGAAAATAGCGTGTAATAGGCGATCGCCCCAGAGAGCAGAATCCCCTGATTATGTCGAAACCGTGTCAGCACACGACTGACAAACTTAAAAAACTCTACCGGGCTCAGTAACTCCATACA
>NZ_CEYDPX010000038.1:0-4970 GCF_982804495.1 Candidatus Thiopontia autotrophica
TAGGCCAGGGCAAAGACAAGGTAAGACAGTACCTCAAAGACAACCCTGAGACAGCCCGGGAGATTGAACAGCAGATACGGGAGCAGTTGCTGCCGGACCGGGCCGGTGGCGGATAGAGATATAGCACACGCGCGTGACCAGGCGCTGCGCCTGTTGGCACGGAGAGAGCACTCGATACTTGAGTTGAGGCGCAAGCTGGTTGGCAGGGGGTATGGTGAGGAGATGGTCGATCCTCTACTGAAGCAGCTGGTTGAGGAGGGAGTGTTGAGTGAGGAGCGGTTTGCGGAGAGCTACGTGCGCTCACGAGTTGGTAAGGGGCTAGGGCCGTATCGTATAGAGCGGGAGTTGCAGGAGAAGGGCGTTCCCGCAGAGAAGATTGAACCGGCGATGGAGCCCTATGCTGATGAGTGGAATGGGTGTGCGCGCAGAGTGAAAGAGAAAAAATTTGGAACAGAGAGAGTTGATGATTTTAGTGAACAGGCACGACAACAGCGTTTTTTGCAGTACCGGGGATTTACCCATGAGCAGATTCGGGTAGTAATTGATACCCCACGGAATGACTGAATAGATCATGAAAAGTAACGAAATTAGAACTGCATTTTTAGACTTCTTTGAACAGAAGGGGCACCAGGTTGTGGATAGTAGTCCACTGATACCGGCCAATGATCCAACCCTGCTCTTTGTGAATGCCGGGATGGTGCAGTTCAAGGATGTTTTTCTGGGGCAGGAGAAGCGTAACTACAGCAGGGCAACCTCGGTACAACGTTGTCTGCGCGCAGGGGGAAAACACAATGACCTGGAGAATGTTGGCTACACGGCACGTCACCATACCTTCTTCGAGATGCTTGGAAACTTCAGTTTTGGAGACTATTTCAAGCGGGATGCGATTCAGTATGCATGGGAGTTTCTGACGGTTACTCTTGGGTTGCCAGAAGAGAAACTATGGGTCACTGTATATGAGGAGGACCCTGAGGCAGAGGATATATGGCTCAAGGAGATGAAAGTCTCTGCGGAGCGTTTCTCACGCTGTGGCGCCAAGGATAACTTCTGGTCAATGGGGGACACCGGCCCTTGTGGCCCCTGTTCCGAGATCTTCTATGATCATGGAGAGGAGATTGCCGGCGGTCCTCCGGGCTCTCCAGATGAGGATGGGGATCGTTATATCGAGATCTGGAATCTGGTGTTCATGCAGTATGACCGTGATAACGACGGTACTCTTAATTCACTGCCGCACCCATCGGTCGATACCGGTATGGGGCTGGAGCGGTTGGCTGCCATTCTGCAGAATGGGCATAGTAACTACGATATCGATCTGTTCCAGAATCTGATGAAGGCTGTCGCCAAAGAGACCGGGGTAACTGACCACAACCACACCTCAGTCAAGGTGATTGCAGACCATATTCGCTCCTGTGCCTTTCTCGCTGTGGATGGGGTTGTTCCATCCAATGAGGGGCGTGGTTATGTCATGCGTCGTATCGTTCGCCGTGCAATTCGCCATGGCTACAAGCTGGGGCAGCCAGATCCATTCTTCCATAAACTGGTTGCCCCATTGGTGGCCGAGATGGGTGAGGCCTATCCTGCGCTTCCTGCGGCACAGCAGCAGGTAGAGAGGGTGTTGCTGAAAGAGGAGCAGCGCTTTGCAGAGACCCTGGATCAGGGGATGCGCATTCTTGAGGAGAGTATTGCTGCCCTGGATGGGGACGAGATTCCTGGTGAGACCATCTTCAAGCTTTATGATACTTACGGGTTTCCGGTTGATCTAACCGGAGATATAGCACGTGAGCGTAATCTGACTCTGGACCTTGATGGTTACGAGAAGGCAATGACAGAACAGCGTGACAGGGCGCGTTCAGCAAGCAGTTTCAAGAGTGCGCAGGCTGAAGGTCTGGAGATTGAGGGAGAGACTAAATTTAGTGGATATGATGGTCTTGAGGATCAATCAACAGTAGTTGCTCTGTTTAAAGAGGGCACTTCTGTTCAATCCCTTGATGAGGGTGACAGCGGTGTAGTTGTGCTTGAGTCCACCCCGTTCTATGGAGAGTCTGGTGGACAGGCGGGTGATATGGGGCTACTTAATGGCGAGGGGCTGGCATATTTTGAGGTTGAGGATACCCAGAAACAGACTGGAGGAACCATTCTCCACATTGGTGAGGTTGGGGTTGGCACAATATCTATTGACGATATCATCAGTGCCAAGGTGGATGTGACTGAGCGCAAGGCAACAGCACGAAACCACTCGGCAACCCATCTGGCACATGCTGCGCTGAGAAAGATCCTTGGTGACCATGTACAGCAGAAGGGTTCACAGGTGAATGGTAATCGACTCCGTTTTGACTTCTCCCATTTTGAACCCATGACAGATGAGCAGATTCATGAGGTGGAGCGTCAGGTCAACGAACAGATTCTTGCAAGCCACCCAGTGGATAGTCAGGTAATGTCAATTGACGATGCCAAGGCTACCGGGGCGATGGCACTATTTGGCGAGAAATATGGTGATGAGGTGCGGGTTGTGCGGATGGATGAGTACTCGACAGAGCTCTGTGGGGGCACCCATGTGGCATCCACTGGCGAGATCGGGATGTTCCGTATCCTCTCCGAGAGCGGGGTTGCTGCTGGTGTCCGCCGTATGGAGGCAGTTACGGGCGAAGGCGCACTGGCTTATGTGGAGTCTGGTGAGCAGACCCTTCAGCAGCTGGCGTCTCTTGTAAAGGCCAGTAGAGAGACGGTTGGCGACAAGGTGCAGGCTCTGGTTGAACAGAGCAAGAAGATGGAGAAAGAGCTGGAGCGTCTGAAATCAAAGCTGGCTAGCGCATCATCAGGAGACCTGGTCTCTGAGGCAGTAGAGAGTGGTGGAGTAAAAGTGCTGATCACACATCTTGAAGGGGCTGATGTCAAGACCCTGCGTACGACAATGGATCAACTAAAGGATAAACTGGGAACTGCGGCAATTCTTCTGGCAACAGCCAGTGGAGGGAAGGTGGTTCTGGTGGCCGGTGTAACCAAGGATGCAACTGACCGAATAAAGGCTGGTGATATGGTTAGGCATGCTGCGGAGCTTGTTGGCGGCAAGGGTGGTGGACGTCCCGATATGGCACAGGGTGGCGGTAGTGATCCATCGGGGATACCAGATGCCATTGAATCAACCAAGGCCTGGGCGCAAGAGGTACTGCAGTAATGGCACTTATAGTACAAAAATATGGCGGAACCTCTGTCGGCAGCGTCAAACGAATTGAGGCGGTAGCAGACAAGGTAAAAGAGTGGCGTGATCGCGGCAACCGGATGGTCGTTGTAGTCTCTGCCATGAGTGGTGAGACCAATCGGATTGTTGCTCTGGCAAAAGAGATTGATCCCAACCCAACCCCGCGCGAACTGGATGTGGCGATGGCAACCGGGGAGCAGGTAACCATCGCTCTGTTGACTATTGCCCTGGAGAAGAGGGGAGTGCCGGCTCGCTCCTATACCGGCCCACAGGTGCAGATTCTTACCGATAGCTCACACAACAAGGCACGCATCCTTGATATTGATGCGCAGCGTGTGCGTGATGATCTGGACAAGGATCACGTTATTGTAGTCGCCGGTTTCCAGGGAACTGATGAGCATGGAAATATAACCACCCTGGGAAGAGGGGGATCTGATACCTCCGCAGTTGCAATAGCCGCAGCAATAGATGCTGATGAGTGTCAGATCTATACAGATGTCGATGGTGTCTATACCACCGACCCCCGCGTCGTCCCCAATGCACGGCGCATGGATCGCATCACCTTTGAGGAGATGCTGGAGATGTCCAGCCTTGGCTCCAAGGTGCTACAGATCCGTGCTGTGGAGTTTGCAGGAAAATACAATGTCCCCCTTCGGGTTCTCTCCAGTTTTGAGGAGGGCCCCGGAACACTGATTACATTTGAGGAAGAAGGAATGGAACAGCCAGTTATCTCAGGAATTGCCTTTCAACGTGATGAAGCCAAACTGACGGTACGTGGTGTACCGGATGAGCCGGGTGTAGCCTGCAAGATCCTGGTTGCAATCTCTGATCAAAATATCGAGGTTGATATGATTGTGCAGAACATTGCCAATGACGGCACCACCGACTTCACATTTACGGTTCACCGTAATGATTACCAGCAAGCAATGGCCGCTCTGGAGAAGATAGGCAAAGAGCTTGGGGCTCGTGAGACTATTGGTGACAGTGAAATTGTAAAGGTCTCTCTGGTTGGTGTAGGGATGCGCTCACATGCGGGGATCGCCAGCCAGATGTTTAAGGCACTGGCAAAAGAGGGGGTTAATATCCAGATGATATCCACCTCGGAGATCAAGATCTCGGTCATTATTGATGAGAAATATCTGGAGCTTGCGGTGCGTGCGCTACATGACTCTTTTGAGTTGGATGCTGAGCCTGAGGTTCATTAAAATATGTGGGTTTCATCCTGTCAAATTTCAAAAAACAGTAAAGTTCTAATGTTCTAGCAATTGTTTGAACAGGCGGTATACTGCATAAGCCAAAGGAACTGATAATAATAAAATGGAGATATGGAATGCTGATACTGACAAGGCGAGTCGGGGAGACAGTGAGGATAGGGGATGATGTATCCATTACTGTGCTTGGAGTAAAAGGCAATGAGGTACGTATAGGTATCGATGCGCCAAGAGAGATAGCTGTCCATCGAGAGGAGATTTACCAAAGAATCCTCGATGAAGAGAGCGAAGAAAACAAAGATTACACAGCGTAGACTCTACTGTAATCGTACCAAATAACAAAAAAAGCAGATAAAACTGCCATTGTCATCTTTACCTGATCTCTCTCTACAGGTATCCTTTGCGCCGTTCTCGAGACATGGGGTTGTCCATTTGGCCAATAATTGAGAGTCTCACAATTTCTACTGGAGAAGTGGCCGAGAGGCTGAAGGCGCTCCCCTGCTAAGGGAGTATGGGGTTAATAGCTCCATCGAGGGTTCGAATCCCTCCTTCTCCGCCAT
>NZ_CEYDPX010000039.1:0-4772 GCF_982804495.1 Candidatus Thiopontia autotrophica
GGGTGCCCCTCCAGCATCGCCTCAGTCCCCGGCTTTACTGCCGCAGATATATGATTTCCTGGATGAGCATGTTTAAGGGTGGAAATGAGCGGAGCAGTCAGTAGTACATCCCCGATATGGCGGAACTTGATGACAAGAATTTTCCTCGCCTTGGGTTCAAGCATGATGTTTATGCATAATAACTGGGCTGATGGTCAGGGCGATCCTTAAAGCGCCTATGGATCCACAAATACTGTTCAGGAGCCTGTCGAACAACCTCTTCAATCAAATGATTCAGATGATCAGTCTCCTCTTGTATATGAGAGCCATCCATAATTACTGGTGGCTGTAGGGTAAGCTCATAAAGGCCTTCGTCTCTGCGCCTTGTTGTGAAGAACGGGATGACAGCTGCACCGGTCATCTTGACCAGACGAGAGGTAGCCGTATTGGTCGCAGCGGGGATACCAAAGAAGTCTGAAAAGACGCTCCCTTTATGGCCAAAATTTTGATCCATGGCGTACTCCACAACTCCATTGCCTTTTAATATCTTGACCATTCTTCGAATATTGTCTCGAGAGATAACAGATTTAAGGTAACGCTCACGTCCGCGACGGATGGTTTGGTCAAGAACAGGGTTGCTGTCAGGGCGAATGACAGCATGAATAGGCCTCTGTGTGGCAAGCATGATTCCAGATAGATCCACATTGGTAAAATGTGCACTAAATAGAATAACCCCTCTGCCCTGTTGAAGAGCGTGGTCAAGGTGCTCCAGCCCACTGATTTTCATCAGAGACTCCAATTGACTCTTGCTGCCCCACCACCCCAGTGTAGACTCGAATATGGACATCCCCAGAGATTCAAAATGTTGGGTAAGTAGCTGGTTGAGATGTTGGGGAGATAACTCTGGGAATACCAGTGCCAGATTTATTCTGGCAATTTTTTTTCGTCTTTTCAATAGCAATATTCCAAGCTGCCCCAGCCATCTTCCAAGAAATAGCTGTGTTTTGAAGGGAAGAAAGGAGAGCAACCTTAATATCAGTAGCATGAACCAGGTGGTCCAATATCTGGGATGGTAGAGGTTGGCGCTCATCTGCTAAAGTCTACCATTGTCATGAACCGAAAACTCTACTCTTCTCTGCTCTATCTGTTGATTCCAGCCATCCTGTTGCGAGCTGCCTGGCGAGGATTTTCCGCCCCTGCCTACTGGCGGCGGTGGGGTGAGCGCTTTGGGCTCTACCGAGGGGGTGGCTCGAAAGTTGACATCTGGATCCATGCGGTCTCGGTTGGTGAATTTATTGCATCCGTTCCGCTGATTCGCCGACTACTTGAAAGTGATCCTGACAAGAAGATCCTGGTAACCACCACAACACCAACCGGTTCGGCGCGTGTAGGGGCGGAGTTTGGCAGCGAGGTGCGCCACGTTTATATACCTTATGATCTCCCGGGCGCCACTCGCCGCTTTCTGCACCACTTCCGACCAGCTGTTGGTGTGGTAATGGAGACGGAGATCTGGCCAAATCTGTTCCACCGATGTGGAAAAGAGAATATTCCACTGATCCTGGCCAATGTGCGGCTCTCACAGCGCTCACTGGAGGGTTATCAGCGCTGGATTCCCCAACTGGCAAGGTCGGCACTGCAAAATGTGACCTGGGCAGCGGTGCAGGGGGAGGCTGATGCAAAACGGTTGACTGGGCTTGGGGCAATTCCAGATCGGACCACAGTTACTGGCAGCATCAAGTTTGACCTAACCCTGCCAGAAGATATTGAGCAGCAGGGGGAGAAGCTGCGTGATCAACTGGGATGTGCCCGGCCCGTGTGGATTGCCGCCAGCACCCGCGAGGGGGAGGAGGAGCAGGTTCTGGAGGCGCATCGGCAGATTCTGGAGCAGACCCCCGATGCCCTGCTGATTCTTGTGCCCCGTCATCCTGAGCGTTTCAGTGCGGTTGCGAAAATGGTTATCTCCAGGGGGATGAAAGCTGTCCGTCGTAGTGGCGACCAGCCCTGTGGTGATGAGGCGCAGGTCTATTTGGGAGACACCATGGGTGAGATGCTACTACTCTATTCAGCTTCTGACATTGCCTATGTGGGCGGCAGCCTGGTGCCCACCGGTTCTCACAATATGCTGGAGCCCGCGGCACTGGGCAAGCCGGTGCTATTTGGGCCGCACCGCTTCAATTTTGCCGAGGTCAGTCAGCTTCTGATAGAACAGGGGGCAGCGCAGGAGGTAACTGATTCAGATGAGTTGGCCAGCATCGTAATCAGCCTGTTTCAGAATAGTGAAAAGCGACAGCAGATGGGGGTGCAGGGCAAGCGTGTGGTTGAGCAGAATCGTGGTGCGCTGGAGCGCTTGTTGACAGGGATCAACAGAATTCTTGAGGGGGATCTCAAAAGATAAATGATTCGCGTGGCGGGGCAATCAGCCCCTCTACCTCCGTCTCAAACAGCTTTTCTGTTACCCAGCTCTCATCATCAAACCGGGTCATCAATATTGCAGTTTTAACCCCATTGTTCTCCACAATGGCAAAGAGACGCCCGCCCTGGTTGACTGCGCTCTTCAGTTTTTCCGGAATCTCCTGAACAGATCCAGTCAGAACCACAACATCATACCGGCTGTTTGGGGCCCAGTTTCCCACGAGAGCATCGCCACTCTCCAGAATAAAGTTTCCAACCCCCTCTGCGGTCAGGCGATCTTTGGCCTTCTCCATCAGGCTACTATAAAATTCAATGCTACGGACAGAGGCTCCCAGCCTGCATAGAAGGGCTGTTACGTAGCCACTCCCTGTGCCAATCTCGAGAACCGTCTCATTCTTCTGAAGGTTCAATGTCTGAACCATACGGGCCTCCAGACGAGGCTCCATCATCTTCTGCCCCTCACCAATCGGCAGAGCCACATCCATATAGGCTAGGCTCTGCTGAGACTCCGCCACAAAATGGTGTCGGGGAATGTCTTCAACCACATTCAACACCCGGCTATCCATTACATCCCAGGGGCGGATCTGCTGCTCTACCATATTGAGTCGTGCCTGTTCCAGATTCATCGTCATCTCCAAAATTCTATTGTCAAACAGCGCTATGATATAGTGCACCGATTCGAACTGCTAGGGGTGTCTGTGGGCAATGCCTTCCGGACTGAGAACAGACCCTTGGACCACAACACCTGATCCGGATTATGCCGGCGTAGGGAAGCAAAAGGAATAGACGCTAATGAATGCAAGACCCATGTTTGAAACAGATAAGGACGTGCACGCACGGATTCACCAGGCCGGTGCGGTTGCCGTAGAGCCATTTACCCAGTCCAGAAAGATCTATGTGGAGGGGAGTGCACCCGACATTCAGGTCCCTATGCGCGAGATATCGCTCTCTAATGAGACAAAAGTACATGTTTACGATACCTCGGGGCCATTCTCTGACCCCAAGATTGAGGTGGATCTCCGTCAGGGATTAGACCCGGTTCGTGCCCCGTGGATTGAGGCACGTGGTGATACCGAGGTGCTGGACCAACTCAGCTCAAAGTATGGTCGGCAGCGGGCAGGGGACCCGGAGCTGGCCTCTCTGCGTTTCTATGATGCGAGAAAGCCGCGTCGTGCCCGCAGTGGTTTGAATGTGAGTCAGATGCATTATGCGCGCAAGGGGATCATCACCCCGGAGATGGAGTATGTGGCGATTCGTGAGAACCAGAAGCTGGAGGCTGTACAAGATGCAGAGCTGCTGCAGCATCATCCAGGAAACTCCTTCGGGGCATCAATCCCAAATATTATAACCCCGGAATTTGTGCGCGATGAGATTGCGAGGGGGCGTGCGATCATCCCTGCAAACATCAACCATCCTGAGGTTGAGCCGATGATCATTGGCCGCAACTTCCTCACCAAGATTAACGCCAATATTGGTAACTCTGCCCTCGGCTCCTCCATTGAGGAGGAGGTGGAGAAGATGGCCTGGTCGATCCGCTGGGGTGGAGACACGGTGATGGATCTCTCCACCGGCAAGAATATTCATGAGACCCGTGAGTGGATTGTCCGCAACTCCCCGGTCCCAATCGGTACGGTACCGATCTACCAGGCGCTGGAGAAGGTGGACGGTATTGCCGAGGATCTTACCTGGGAGATCATGCGCGATACCCTGATTGAGCAGGCGGAGCAGGGGGTTGATTACTTCACAATTCATGCCGGGCTACTATTGCGCCATGTGCCTATGACCGCAAAACGGACCACAGGGATCGTCTCTCGCGGCGGATCAATTATGGCGAAATGGTGTCTGGCCCACCATGAGGAGAGCTTCCTCTATACCCATTTTGAGGAGACCTGCGAGATCATGAAGGCCTATGATGTCGCATTCTCGCTGGGGGATGGCCTGCGCCCAGGGTGTCTGGCGGATGCCAACGATGAGGCGCAGTTCGGGGAGCTGGAGACGCTCGGTGAATTGACCAAGATCGCCTGGAAGCACGATGTGCAGACCATTATTGAGGGCCCTGGCCATGTGCCGATGCATATGATCAAGGAGAACATGGATAAACAGCTCGAGGAGTGTGGCGAGGCTCCATTCTATACCCTGGGGCCGCTGGTAAGTGATATCGCCCCTGGATACGACCACATAACCTCCGCAATTGGTGCCGCAATGATCGGTTGGTACGGCACGGCAATGCTCTGCTACGTAACTCCAAAAGAGCATCTGGGGCTACCGGACAAGGAGGATGTTCGAGAGGGAATCGTCACCTACAAGATTGCAGCTCACGCGGCAGATCTGGCAAAAGGACATCCGGGTGCGCAGGTTCGGGATAATGCGATGAGCAAGGC
>NZ_CEYDPX010000040.1:0-4559 GCF_982804495.1 Candidatus Thiopontia autotrophica
GGTAGTGACTGTTTTATCCAGCGGATGCCTGATCAACAGCTGGGCATCGGTTTTGGGGATCATCGCTGTGGCCCATTGAGTAGTAATGGTTACACCAGTACTGACTTTCGGGTGGTGCGGGTGGCTGAATTGCAGAGGAGAATTCCGGTGGTGGCCTCGCTCGGTGGGGTGGTGGAGGGGGTGCGGGACGGGATGCCGGATGGTATCTTCAGCGGCAAGAGGGCGGCTTTTTTAAAGGGAAAAGAGTGTGGCAACGGGGTCTATATTCGCCATGATGGTGGCTGGAAAACGCAGTACTGTCACCTGCGCAAGGGGAGTATTCTGGTTGTCAGGGGGGAGCGTGTGGTGGCAGGACAGAAGCTGGGGGAGATGGGTCTCTCTGGCCTTACCAACTTTCCCCATCTGGAGTTTCGGGTGCAACGGAATGGGACAAAGATTGATCCATTCACTGGAGACGTGATTGAGGCTGGATGCGGTTCTGCTCAGTCTACTCTCTGGGTGAGCAGTACCGTGGAGGGGATGATCCCGGCAGCAACACAGTTGGTGAGCGCTGGTTTTGCCAACAAGGTACCAACCCTTCCGGAGGTGGTGTTGGGGCTGCACGATAGAGGCAATGTATTGCCAGAGTCACCGGCATTGCTGTTCTGGGTTGAGGTGACAGGGGTGGAGAAGGGGGATGTGGAGCACTTTGCTATTATTGCGCCGGATGGCACCACCATGATTGAGAATATCTCTGCCCCATATGGTAGTGGGCGTGCCCTCCATCTGGGGTATGCTGGCAAGAAGCTGTCGACCCCCCTGAAGAGGGGGGAGTATACTGGGGCGTATCGGTTGGTTAGAAAGGGTAACGAGGGGGAGCAGACGGTGGTCTCTGTCCGAAGAAAAATAACAGTTACAGACAAAGAGCAATGAGAGAGCTGTTTCGACGATTTTTTGCCCATCCCGGGCTGACCCTGCAACTGATTATCACAACCTTTGTGATCGCCCTGCTGGGGCTGGCGACCTCGCTGTTTGTGATCCAGGTACTGAACCGTTTTATCTCTCATGGGGTCAACTCTACCCTCACCTCGTTGGCTGTCGGTACCCTGATTGCCGTTGTTTTTGAGCTGGCCTTCCGCTCTCTGCGCAGGCGCCTGATTGTGGCCCAGAACAGGGATGATAGTGATCGCCTCTCGGAGGCTGCCTTTTCGGTACTGTTGCAGACTCAGCAGTCTGCGCTGGATCGGGTCTCTTTTGGTCAGCGTCACGAGATTCTGCGTGGGGTCGACTCCATTCGGGCCGTGACCATGCCACAGAACGTGGCGGCACTACTCGATTTCCCTTTTGCACTGTTGTTCGTTTTTGTGTTGTGGCTGTTGAGCCCGGTACTGGCGTTTATCTCGGTTGCTGCTATGGGGTTATCTCTGCTGATGGCAATGGTTGTGCAGATGGGGGGAAGACGGGGGATAAAACAGGCACAGGAGGTCGCTGCGGAGCGGGCCGGTATTCTCGGCTCTGCAGTCTCGGCAGCCGAGACAATCCGTGCCTTCAATGGGGCCAATTTCCTCTCCCGGGGGTGGGGAGAGAGTGATTCCATGCTGGCGAGGCTGCGCAACAGACTCTTCTCCAGTCGGGACGCCCTGCAGTCGAGAATGGGGATGGTGGGGAGTCTGCAGACGGTGGCTATCGTCTCGGTGGGTGCCCTGCAGGTGGTCAATGGGGATCTTACGGTAGGTGCGATGATTGGTGCCAACATACTGGCAGGCCGTGCCCTGATGCCGCTGACCCGCCTGTCACAGATGGGGGAGACCTTCGCCACGGCAAAGCAGGCGGGAGATATTCTTCGGGAATTCATGAAGATGCCACTGGAGCGGATAAAGGGGAGCGGGCTGAAGCAGTATGCGGGCAGGGTTGAGCTGCAGGAGCTTGCCTTCTCCTATCCGGGATCCTCCATCCAGCTGTTTGAGTCGGTCAATCTGACACTGGAGCCAGGGAAGACATTGGCGGTAGTTGGTCCAAATGGTTCCGGCAAAACTACATTCGTTCGTATGTTGGTGGGGCTGCTTGAACCTGCCAAGGGGCAGATACTGGTGGATAATCTTGATCTGCGCCAGATCGCACTGCCGTGGTGGAGAATGCAGCTCAGCTATATTCCGCAGGAGCCGCTCTTTGTAACTGGAACCATTGAGGAGAATATTGCACTGGCTAATCCGAAGATTACACCGGAACGGCTGAATGAGGTGATTCGGATTGCCGGTCTGCGCCCATTCCTCGACAGCAGTCAGGATGGACTGTCGATGGTGATTCGGGAGGGTGGTAGACATCTGGCACTGGGGATTCGCCGCCGTCTGGCACTGGCGCGGGCGCTGGCAACAGGTGGCAATCTCTTTATTGCCGATGAGCCAACCGAGGGGCTGGACGGGGAGGGGAGACGCGCTGTCTATGCTCTCTTCCAGCAGCTCAGGGGCGAGGGCAAGACTATTATAGTGATCTCACATGATCAGGAGTTTCTGAAGATTGCGGACTACCTGATGGATCTCGGGGTCAAGCCAACCCCTGGAATTCAGGCCAGACAGAGTGGTAGCGGAACAGAACCGAACAAGGGCGTGGCTGCCGTCGCTCAGAAGAGGGCTGAATAGTGGCCGATCAGCAGAACAACCCACAGCATAAAGAGAGCACTGCCTCTGTAACTGGTCTTCTCCTCCTGCTGATGGCACTGGTGGGATCGGCAGGGGCGTGGATGTATCTAGCCGAACTGGACATGGTCAGTGTAGCTGAGGGGGAGGTGATTCCCAGTACCAACGTGAAGTATGTGCAGCATCTGGAGGGGGGGATCCTGAGCAGAATTCTGGTCAAGGAGGGGGAGCAGGTGAGTGCAGAGCAGCCGCTGTTTGAGCTGGAGTCCACCGCCAGTATGGCCGATGTAGAGGAGCTGGAGGTGCGACTCAATGGCCTCAGTGTGGATCTGTTCCGGTTGGAGGCGGAATCTAGTGGAGCGGAGCAGCCAGCCTATCCGGATGAATTCGAGGCCCTGCACCCGATTCTGGTTGCCCGCTCACAGATGCAGTTTGAGCAGAGGAGGTTTCGCTACTACAGTGAACGTGACTCCCAGCAGGAGCAGATCAAACAGAAGGAGCAGGAGATCGGCAAGATCAAGGCCCGGATTGCCAGTCTGCGCCCAGGTCTGGAGCTGATTGGCGAGCAGATCAGCATCAGTGAGGATCTGCTCAAGGATGAGCTCACTAACCGTTACAACCACCTCTCCCTGCTGCGTGAGAGGGAGACCATGCAGGGGCAACTGGCAGAGGATCTTGCCGGCCTTAGCGGGGCGGAGTCTGCACTGGTGGAGGCGCGGCAGAAGTATGAGCAGATCCGCTACCTGTTTGAGGAGGAGGCCCGCAAGGAGCTGGAGGAGTCGCGGCGTCAGCACGGCGAGCTCTCCAAGCGGATGAACAAGCTGCAGGATAGCCTGCAACGTACTACTTTGCGCTCTCCGGTGGATGGAGTGGTCAAGACCCTCAATATCTATACGGTGGGAGGGGTGGTCAAGGCTGGCGAGGTGCTGGCGGAAGTGGTACCCGCCGGAGATCAGTTGATTGTGGAGGCCCGTCTGCTGCCACAGGATGTCGGCTATGTGGAGGTGGATCAGCCGGCACAGGTGCGGCTACAGTCAAGTGATGCCTCCCGTCTGGGAAAACTGGACGGCAGGGTGATCTTTATCAGCCCCGACACCATGGTGCCGCAGGAGGGGGATCCATATTATCGGGTGCGGGTGGAGACCGAGCGCAGCTATTTTGAGCGTGGGGATCTGCGCTACCATCTGCTACCGGGGATGCAGGTGACCACCAGCATTATTACCGGAAAGAGGACGGTGCTGGACTATCTGCTCTCCCCGTTTCTGGACTCAATGGGGGAGTCGATGCGTGAGCGTTAATTATTGCAACAGTTTGAAATAAATGACTTGTTTTCAGTACGAAATATGTAATACTCTGAGTGCAACTGTTTTAATTCTATGAGGTGGAGTGACAACAATGAAAGGGCAAAAAATGAAAAAAATAGTATTGGGGTTGATGGTTATGGGGATGACATTTTCTGGTGTTACCGTTGCTGAGGAGCAGGCCAAACAGGCTGCGCAACCACAACAGGGGCCAAGACTACAGATATTGGGTCTGGGACAGACCACATGCAAGGCGGTAGCAGAGCAGATTACAAAAAATCAGCAGGCCTCGACCATGACCTATGGGGGATGGGTTCACGGATATCTAAGTGCAATGAATCAGGTTGCAATGACTCAACGTGGGCCGCAACTCAATATTACAGCCAACCAGGCCTGGAGTGCGATGGTAGCGCACTGCAAGAACAACCCAACTGACACATTGGTTGGCGGGTCGAACAAGCTTCGCATGGCCCTGATGCAAGCCCAGGCCCAGGCCAGACAGAAGGCTGCAGCGGCTGCAAAGGCAGCGGCTGAAAAGAAATAAGATAATCCAAGTCGGTTACAACCAAACCCACCCTTGCGGTGGGTTTTTTTATGGTCAGATGCGGGCACGTCCCCTGTTATTGCCACCACGCATTCTGGA
>NZ_CEYDPX010000041.1:0-4487 GCF_982804495.1 Candidatus Thiopontia autotrophica
GTATAACCTCGGATTTGGTTACATCCATTATCTCCTGCGTTTTTTCGCCCTTGTCATAATCACTGCGGGCACGTAGCTTCTGGCCTATTCTGGTGCGTATAGATATTGGCAGGTGGAGCATGATCCACTGAATCAGTGGGTTGCGGATAAAGTTACGGTAGCGTTGATAGCTTGTATCATCTATACAGAGTTGATCTCCATGCATCAAAAGTATGCGAGAGCCATCTGTTTCAAGCAGATATGGGTCCGAGATCAGCTTGCAGCCACTCTGCTGCTCAAACCTCTCTCCAAGAAGAAAGTCACGGTTGCCATGTTGAATGTAGATGGGTGTTCCGCTACTGGTGACACCATGCAGCGCCTGCAGTATAGATTCTGATTCGGGCGCTGAGAGGTCATCACCAAGCCAGATCTCAAACAGGTCACCCAGAATGTAGAGGGCATCGTGTCGGCTGGCATCACTTTCGAGAAAGTGGAGAAAACGCTCCACCGTCTCCGGCTGACTGGCAGAGAGGTGGAGGTCGGCAATAAAGCAGGTGGACATCTCCTGCAGACTACTCCTCTACAGACACCTTCTCGATGACCACATCCTCTTTGGGAACATCATCATGGAAGCCGTGGCTGCCGGTCTCTACCTTCTCGATCTCACGAACAATATCCATCCCTTCGACAACCTTGCCAAACACACAGTAACCCCAGCCATCTTGACCAGGGTTATTGAGGAAGCTGTTGCTGTTGGTATTAATGAAGAACTGTGCAGTTGCAGAGTGGGGGTCCATGGTACGAGCCATGGCAAGAGTGCCGACATCATTGGCAAGTCCGTTCGCGGCCTCATTCTCAACAGGATCTTTGGTTGTTTTTTCGGTCAGGCCTGGCTCCATGCCACCACCCTGCACCATGAATCCTGGAATTACACGGTGAAAAATTGTGCCGTCATAGAAACCGTCACGACAGTAGCCGAGAAAGTTATCTACAGTCTTGGGGGCTTTGTCGCCGTCCAGTTCAATGGTGATCTCCCCAAGGGATGTTGTCATATTGACTTTCATGTGGTTTTCCTCTGTTTTATGCAAACCTTGTTTGCGCGGATTGTATTCGTAAAAATTTTATTTGGATATCATCTGGATAGACTCGATAACCACCATCTGTTGTGGTGCGTCAGTCCGGAAAGGGCCGCCTGAACCGGTCTCTACCTGCTCAATCTTGCGTACTACATCTATTCCATCTACAACTTTGCCAAATACTGTATAGCCCCAGCCACGTTGAGATTTTCTGGTGTGGTTAAGGAAACGGTTGTTGGCAGTATTGATGAAGAACTGTGCAGTAGCCGAGTGTGGGTCACTGGTGCGTGCCATGGCAATTGTACCTGGCAGGTTCTTCAGGCCGTTGTCCGCCTCATTTGGGATCATGTCATCAGTTGGCCTCTTCTCATAGTCTGTTGTGAAGCCGCCACCTTGAATCATGAAGCCTGGGATAACGCGGTGAAAAATTGTGCTGTTGTAGTGGCCCTTCTCTACGTAGTGGATAAAGTTTATTACGGTGAAAGGTGCACGGGCAGAGTCTAGCTGTAACCTTATATCCCCGTGGTTGGTCTTGATCTCGACCACAGGGGCGTTAGCCGCAATTTCAGGGTTCTTCTCGTTTGCAACTGCAGGTGCTGTAGGTACTACGGTAAAAAGGATTGCACCAACAACAGCAACTGCTGCCCCCAGTTTGATTATATTTTTCTTCATCTGCTTCCTGTCTCTAGTGAAAACTTGGCGCGAATCATAACACTATGAGTGATATTGATCACTTGTGGCGATATAATCTCTCGCCATGTTACAGATCTACAATACTCAGAGTCGCTCCAAGGAGACCTTCAAACCAATCCATGATGGAAAGGTCAACATGTATGTCTGCGGGATGACTGTTTATGACTTCTGTCATGTTGGTCATGCTCGGGTCATGGTCTTCTTTGATGTGGTGGTTCGTTATCTCCGTTCTCGTGGATACGATGTGAACTATGTGCGTAATATTACCGATATTGATGACAAGATTATCAATCGGGCCAATGAGAATGGTGAAGACTTCAATGACCTGGTGGACCGTTTTGTGGCTGCTCTGCATGAGGATGCTGCAGCACTGGGAATTGAACCACCAACCCAGGAGCCACGGGCAACTCACTCGATGGACGAGATTATTGACATGATCGAGAAGCTGATTGCCAACGGCAAGGCATACGTGGTGGAAAATGGTGATGTCTACTGTGAGGTCTCGGAGATTGAGGAGTACGGCAAGCTCTCAGGCAAGAACCTGGAGGATCTGCAGGCCGGTGCTCGAGTCAAGATAGGAGATCTCAAGAGAGATCCGGTGGACTTTGCGCTCTGGAAATCAGCCAAACCGGATGAGCCCAGCTGGGACTCACCATGGGGCAGAGGGCGTCCGGGTTGGCATATTGAGTGTTCGGCCATGTCGACCCAGTGTCTTGGGAACCACTTTGATATCCATGGCGGGGGGATGGATCTGATCTTCCCGCACCATGAGAACGAGATTGCGCAGGCAGAGGGGGCGACCTGCGAGAGCTTCGTCAACTACTGGATGCATGCCGGATTTGTGCGGGTGGATGACGAGAAGATGTCAAAGTCACTGGGGAACTTCTTCACCATACGTGAGGTGTTGCAGAAATATCCAGCCGAGGTGGTTCGCTACTTCCTGCTCACCAGCCACTATCGCAGCCCGCTCAACTACAGCGAAGAGAATCTGCAGAATGCCCAAGCGGCACTCACCCGTTTCTACACTGCGCTGCGTGGAATCGAGACAGGTGGGGTAGAGGCAATTGAGGATAGCGGTTGGGGACAGCGCTTCAATGCGGCGATGGATGATGATTTCAATACCCCGGAGGCACTCTCTGTGCTGTTTGATCTGGTGCGCGAGATCAACCGTCTAGCGAGTGTTCAACCTGAAGCGGCTGCCTCTCATGCATCCCTTCTGAGAGAGCTGGCGGATATTCTTGGGCTGTTGCAGCAGAATCCAGAGCAGTTTCTGCAGGGGGAGGGATCCTCTGAGGGTGGTCTCAGTGATGAGGAGATTGAGCAGTTGATTGAGGATCGCGCAGCTGCACGTACCAACAAGGATTGGGCAGAGTCAGACCGTATTCGTGATCTCTTTGTGGAGCAGGGGATTGTGCTGGAGGATGGTGCCGAGGGTACTACCTGGCGCCGGGGATAGTTTGATATCCCTGCGAAAGTAGTGGTGGTACCGTCCAAGCAACACGCTCAAGTACATCCATGTATCGCTCGACCGTGGCCATCCTGGCCACAGACGGTTGCTTGGACGGTACCACCACCACTTTTGCAGGGATTCCTTAGGTGCCGTGGAAAACCTCGGCCGCCTTCAAGGTGTTTTGTAGCAGGGTGGCAATAGTCATCGGACCGACACCACCGGGTACCGGTGTGATCCAGGAAGCATTTTTGCTTGCACCCTCAAAATCGACATCACCAGTCAGGGTTCCATCATCCAGCCGGTTGATGCCAACATCGATCACCACAGCCCCCTCACGGATCCATTTACCAGGAATGAAGTTTGGTATTCCAACACCAACAACCAGGATCTCGGCACGGCGTACATGAGCCTCTAGGTCCTGCGTCTTGCTGTGGCAGGTGGTTGTGGTGCAGCGGGCAGAGAGTAGCTCCAGGGTCATTGGGCGTCCCACAATATTTGAGGCCCCCACAATTACCGCCTCCTTCCCCTCTAGCAGGATTCCGGTTCGTTCCAGAAGTGTCATTACACCTTTTGGTGTACAGGGACGAAGTACCGGCATCTTTAGAGCTAGCCGGCCCATGTTGTAGGGGTGGAAGCCATCCACATCCTTGTCTGGGTGAATCTCCTCAATAACTGTCTCAGGATCAATGTGTGAAGGTAGGGGAAGCTGAACCAGGATCCCATCAACAGTTGGATCGTTGTTTAACTGATCAACAATTGCAAGTAGCTCTTCCTGGGTGGTTGTCTCTGGTAGATCGTGTTCAATAGAGAGAATGCCGGCAGCTCCACAGCTGTTGCGCTTGTTACGAACATAGACGCCAGAGGCGGGATCACTACCTACCTGGATGACAGCCAGACCTGGCTGACGATGTCCTTTGGCGAGCAGGGAGTCTACCTCTCTACGCACATCCTCCTTGATCTCTGTCGCAATTCCTTTTCCGTCTAGGATAGTCGCACTCATCCTGTTTCTGCTCCGTAACACCATAAATGGTAAAAAAGTTGCAACATTATAGCACTCGATCTTGACCTGCAGACCGTTGATGGTATTATTCGCGCTCGCTGATTTTGTAATCGGTGTTCGGGGTGTAGCGCAGCCTGGTAGCGCGTCTGCTTTGGGAGCAGAATGTCGGGGGTTCGAATCCCTCCACCCCGACCAAATTTAGATACTGCGCCCGTAGCTCATCAGGATAGAGCATCGGCCTTCTAAGCCGAGGGTAGCAGGTTCGAATCCTGCCGGGCGCGCCATTTTT
>NZ_CEYDPX010000042.1:0-4454 GCF_982804495.1 Candidatus Thiopontia autotrophica
GGTGGGGAGTGTAAGGAAATATCAGAGTAGCCATTTTTTAATCGTAACTCTTTTCTCTGTAGTGTGAAGGGGGTAAGGTGTTACCAGGCGGGATTGCTAGAAAGGGGGAACTTGATGAAGGCAGCTGTGCTGTTTGTTAAAGCCTTGGAAGCTGAGGGGGTTGAATATATCTTTGGGATTCCCGGAGAGGAGAATCTCGACCTGCTGGATGCACTCAAAGATTCATCCATCAAACTTATTCTTACCCGTCATGAGCAGGCTGCAGGCTTTATGGCGGCAACCTATGGGCGTCTTACTGGAAAGGCTGGGGTCTGCCTCTCAACTCTGGGGCCGGGGGCTACCAATTTGGTAACGGCAGCAGCTTATGCCCAGCTTGGGGCGATGCCGATGCTGATGGTTACCGGGCAGAAACCGGTCAGGAGTAGCAAGCAGGGCCACTTTCAGATTGTCGATATTGTCGACATGATGCACCCACTCACCAAAACTACCCACCAGATTGTAAGCGCAAGGAATATTCCAACCAGGGTTAGAGAGGCCTTTCGCCAGGCCGAGAATGAGCGTCCCGGTGCCACCCATCTGGAGCTGCCAGAGGATATTGCCCGGGAGCATACGGATGCACCACTGATCAGAAAAAGTCTGTTTCGTCGTCCGGATGCCGATGTTATATCGGTCAAGATGGCGGTAGAGATGATTGAGGATGCCTCTTGTCCATTGATTTTGGTTGGGGCGGGTGGCAATCGCAAGCGAACCAGCAAAAGTCTGACCAAGTTTATTGAGAAGACGGGTATCCCCTTCTTCACTACCCAGATGGGGAAGGGTGTTATTGACGAGAGGGACCCTCGCTTTCTGGGGTGCGCCGCACTCTCGGCGGAAGATTTTCTTCACCGAGCTATTGATGTCGCTGACCTTATTATCAATGTGGGACATGATGTGGTGGAGAAACCCCCATTCTTTATGAAGGGAGACAAGCCCAGCGTTATTCATATCAACTACCTGACCGCAGCGGTGGATCCGGTATACCATCCACAGCTCGGAGTTATTGGAGATATTGCCAATTCACTTGCACGAATTGCCAATCAGATTGAACCAAAGAGTAGCTGGGATTTTGCCAGGGTAATGGAGGTAAAAGCACATCTGGACAACCACCTGCTTGAGGGGGTGGATGACCCCCGCTTCCCGGTATACCCGCAGCGTCTGGTTGCCGATATCAGAAAGGTGATGCCGGAGGATGGAATTATTACCCTGGATAATGGGGTCTACAAGATTTGGTTCTCCAGAAATTACCCAGCCTATCAATCCAATACCGTACTGCTTGATAACGCCCTGGCAACCATGGGTGCAGGACTACCATCAGCTATTGCGGCAAAAACAGTTTATCCAGAACGCAAGGTGATGGCGATCTGTGGGGATGGCGGTTTTATGATGAACTCGCAGGAGTTGGAGACCGCAGTGCGCCTGAAGCTTGATCTGGTAATTCTGATTTTACGGGACGATGCCTACGGGATGATCAAGTGGAAGCAGCGAAATATGGGGTTTGATGATTTTGGCCTGGACTACGGAAACCCGGATTTTGTCCTTTATGCCAGGAGCTATGGGGCACACGGGCATCGTATCGAGTGTGCTGATTGTCTGTTGCAGGTGATTACCAAATGTTTTGAGACACCCGGGGTGCATCTGATTGAGGTACCAATTGATTATAGTGAGAATGATCGAATTCTGAACCATGAGATCAAGGAGAGGAGTCATCTGATATGAACAAGATTTCCATTGTTGGGGCTGGCCGTGTTGGAGAGGCGACTGCGCACCTGTTGGCAGTAAGAGAGCATGCCCGTGAGGTGGTTCTGATTGATATCAGTGAGGGCGCCGCCTCTGGAACTGCGCTTGATATTCAGGAGACCGCGCCCATCCTCGGTTTTGATACCAAACTGACTGGTAGCGATGATCCATCCCTGATGGCAGGGTCCGAGGTGGTGGTGATTACCGCAGGGGTTCCCCGCAAACCGGGGATGTCTCGCTCTGATGTGCTGGAGACCAACCTGAAGGTAATTGACGGTATTGTCGGTAATGTTGTTAAACATGCCCCGGATGCAATCATCATCATGGTGACTAATCCGGTTGATGTGTTGACCTACCATGCATGGAAGAGCAGTGGGTGGGATCGCAGCAGGGTAATAGGGCAGGCCGGGGTGCTGGATTCAATGCGCATGGCAAGTTTTGTCTCCATGGAGACCGGCTTCTCAATCAAGGATATCAATGCGATGGTATTGGGTGGTCATGGCGATACCATGGTGCCACTGCCTCGTTTTACCACCATTAATGGTATTCCGGTCAGACAGTTTATCGATGAGGAACCACTGCAGCAGCTGATTCAGCGAACCCGTGATGGCGGTGCTGAGATTCTTGCGCTCAAGCAGAATAGTAGTGCCTATGACGCCCCGGGTGCTGCAGTTGCAGAGATGATCAGTGCGATGAGTATGAACCGGAGAAGGATCCTTCCCTGTGTGGCCATTCTTGACGGTGAGTATGGGCAGAGTGATATTGCCATGGGGGTGCCGGTGGTACTGGGGCAGAGTGGAATGGAGAGTGTGGTTGAACTTGATCTGGACAGGGAGGAGATGGGGGCGTTCTCCCAATCGGCAGAGATGGTACTTGCCGATCTGCAGAAAATTTGAGTGTCGTGTAATGCAGTACATCAAGCAACAGGGGAAAGAGAGTATCGAGAGACGGTTGTCTAAACTAGAACAGATGGTTGGCGAACGCTTTCAGAGGGTTCCGGGGTGGGATCGGATATAGAGACCCTGCATCAGCTATTTCTGGATCGTGTTGAGAACACGCCGGATAGAGTTGCCTATCAATTCCATAGCCGTAAACAGGGGTTATGGGTCGATCTTAGATGGAGACAGATTGCCGGGCGTGTTGAGCTGTGGAAGCAGCAGTTGTCTGAGGTGGTGGTGGATCGGGGAGAGCGTCTGGCTATTCTGCTGGAAAATTCACCGGATTGGATTGGTGTTGATCAGGCTGCACTCTCTCTGGGGATGGTAACAGTTCCTCTGTTCTTTAATGATCGTGCGGAAAATATGGCTTATGTGATTACCCACTCTGGCGCGAAGATCCTGATATTGAGAGAGATGGCGCAGTGGGGGGCGTTACAACCGTTGGTTGCAGCTTCAGCTCTGGAGAGGGTAATCCTGATTTCATCAGATTGGGAAAGCTCAGTTGAGCTTCGCACCATCTGGCAGAGGGCGCACGCTGTTCAAGCAGAGAGTCAGCCAACCCCACCGAATGATCTGGCAACAATTATCTATACCTCAGGCACCACAGGCAATCCCAAGGGGGTGATGCTCTCTCATGGCAACATTCTGGAAAATAGTCGTGGCGCACTCTCTGTTGCGGAGATCTTCCCGGGGGATACCTTTCTCTCCTTTCTTCCTCTTTCCCATGCCTTGGAGCGTACGGTGGGGTGTTACCTTCCAATGATGGCTGGGGCAACGGTTGCTTTTGCCCGTTCGGCATTTACGGTACAACAGGATCTACAGGATATCCAACCCACGGTATTGATAACCGTCCCCCGGCTATTTGAAAAGGTCAATGAACGCCTTGAGAAGAAGCTTGCAGATGCCTCTGGATTGATGCGCTGGTTGGTGAGAATGGCTGAGAGAGCGGGAATAACACATTTTCTGATCCAACAGGGACGAGCCAGATGGGGTGTTGCGCAATTACTTTATCCATTATTGGATCTGGTTATTGGTAGAAAAGTGAGAGCCGCGCTTGGAGGAAGGTTGCGAATTGTGGTCTCTGGTGGAGCCCCTCTGATCTCATCCATTGCAGACCGATTTCTTGGTTTTGGTATCCCTATCCTGCAGGGATACGGTTTGACCGAGTGTGGCCCAGTCGTCAGCAGTAACCATCCGGAGGCAAACTATCCAGATAGTGTTGGTGAGGTGTTACCGAAAACAGAGTTAAAAATTAAGGAGGATGGTGGTGAGCTGTTGGTGCGTGGTCCAGGAATCATGCTGGGATATTGGGGTCAACCTGAAGAGACAGACAAGGTAATTGATTCGGGAAAATGGCTGCATACCGGTGATGTTGCTGAAGTTCGGGATAACCATCTCTACATTACCGGGAGAATAAAGGATATTCTGGTTCTCTCCAATGGCGAGAAGATCTCACCTGCCGATATCGAGATTGCCATTCTTCAGGACCCATATATTGATCAAGTGATAATAGCTGGAGAGGGCAGGCCATTCCTCTCCGCATTGGTGGTAGTTAATGAACAGGGGAGAGCGGTCACTAAACAAGAGTTGTCGATGAGAATATCATCTCGCATGGCCTCATTTCCTGGATATGCAAAGGTAAAACGGCTGATTATCCTTAATGAATCATGGACTATAGAGCAGGGGCTGGTAACACCAACCATGAAGCTGCGTAGAGAGAGGATTCTTGAGTATTATCAA
>NZ_CEYDPX010000043.1:0-2784 GCF_982804495.1 Candidatus Thiopontia autotrophica
CCCCCCGCGCTAGGGTATAACCACTGTCATTCCATACTGCACCCAATCCTCCATGCCTCCACGAAAGTAGGCAATTTTATCTGCGGGATACCCTTCGGCCAACAGTCCACGAATGGCTGCCGGTGACTGTCCGCACCAGTTGCCATTACACCAGAGCACTAAATGTGCCGCCTCAGAGAATATCCAGCCACTATCATCCTCTACCACTCCCAGAATCTCAAACGTATCTGCAACATCAAGCTCGGTTGCTCCAGCCTTTCTGTTCATCACGGTGTAGGGGAGGTTGATGGATCCCGGAATGGTTCCCCTTGCGTGCCAGTCTGGAGTTCTGGCATCAATCAACAATCCCTCACCAACTGCCAACTCTGTCTGCATGAAATCGACAAGCTCGCGTATACCAATGGTCTTTACCCCATCTGCCACCTGATGTGGCTGTACACAGAGCGGAGGACAGGGGCGTGAGACTTTTGCAAAGGGGCCGGTTATTACCGCATCCGGATTCTGTTGCCGTTTTACCTCAATGCTCGTGTCTCCATGGTCAACCTCAAAGGAGTGAAGGCTTCTTGTTATATTAACCTCCGCAGAGACCATACCCTGCGCCATTAACAGCACAGCCAACAATGCTACTCTATTCCCCACAACAACCTCCTCCAGTTTTACCCCCTTGTAGTTGGATTGGTGGGCATGGCACACTCCCATAAGAGCAGAATACGCAACAGTCACCATGCTCTGGTTTCAGAAGCTCTCCACACCCCTCACACTGGTAGAACCACTGACAGGCATCGGTTGGCATGGTCTCCTCTTTACTGTAGCCACAGTTTGGGCAGGTGATTATTGTGTTTAATTCAACCTCTGGCCCATTCATGCTGCGAGTATAACAGAGAGATTTACGGTATTATTGGAGAGGTAATAAATAACAATATTTAGAGTGAATAAAACCTTATGTGTGGAATTGTTGGTGCCATTGCAAGGCGAAATGTAACGCCCACTCTTCTGGAAGGGCTTAAGCGACTGGAGTATAGAGGCTATGACTCTGCGGGCATTGCCGTACTCAATAACCATAAAATAGAGAGAGTGCGTGAGATTGGCAAGGTGGCGACACTGGAAAAGCCTATCAGGGAGAATGGCCTGAGTGGCTCAATCGGAATTGCCCACACCCGCTGGGCCACCCACGGAATACCGGCAACTAAAAATGCCCACCCCCATATCTGCAACGACAATGTAGCAGTAGTACACAACGGAATTATCGAGAACCATGACGCCTTGCGCCTTGATCAGAAGGGGCATGGTTTCCGCTTCACCTCGGAGACAGATACCGAGACTGTTGCCCATCAGATTGAGTATCACCTGCAACAGGGTGAGTCATTAAGCAGTGCTGTACGCAACAGTACATATGATCTGGATGGGGCATATGCACTTGGGGTAATCAGTCTAACCAACCCAGATCTGCTTGTAGCCGCACGACTCGGAAGCCCGCTGGTTATTGGCCTGGGGGAGGGTGAAAACTTTATCGCCTCCGACAGTGCTGCACTAATCACCTTCACCAACAAGTTCATATATCTTGAGGATGGTGACCTGGCTGAGATCAGGTATGATTCCATATCCATTTTCGACAGAGATGGAGAGGATGTTGAGCGTGAAATACATACCTCCAGCCTCTCGGCAGAGGCAACTGACCTTGGCCCGTATGAGCACTATATGCTAAAGGAGATCCATGAGCAGCCGACCGCAATTGCCGAGACTCTTGAGGGGCGTCTCACCAATGGCTCCGTCCTGGAAGCAAGTTTTGGACCTGACACAACCAGACTGTTTGACCAGGTAAAGGCGATACAGATTCTCGCCTGTGGCACCAGTTACCATGCCGGCATGGTTGCCAGAAACTGGTTTGAGGGGTTGGCCGGTATTCCCTGTCATGTTGAGGTGGCAAGTGAGTACCGCTACCGTCACCCTGTTGTGGCTCCCGGAACTCTGGTTGTGGTCATATCCCAGTCTGGTGAGACCGCAGACACCCTTGCGGCTCTGAGGGAGACGAAGAAGAGTGATATTCTTGGGTCTCTCGCAATATGCAATGTGCCAGAGAGCTCACTAATGAGGGAGGCTGATCTTACCCTGCTCACCCGTGCAGGCCCGGAGATTGGGGTAGCCTCAACCAAGGCATTCACTACTCAACTCACATCTCTGCTACTGCTTGTAACTGTACTTGGACGCCGCTTCAATATTGATCAGGCCCTGGAGCAGGAGATTGTTACCCAGCTTGAGTCGCTCTCACGCTATGTTGATAACGCACTCAAACTTGAGGATGAGATCAAACAGATAGCAGGACGAATCTGCGCCCATAACAGTGCGCTATTCCTTGGACGTGGGGTACAGTACCCTGTGGCTATGGAGGGGGCACTAAAACTTAAAGAGATCTCCTACATCCATGCCGAGGCCTACCCCGCGGGTGAGCTTAAACATGGGCCTCTGGCACTGGTTGATGAGAGGATGCCAATTGTTGTGGTTGCCCCCAGAGATGACCTGCTCGAAAAGATCAAATCAAACATCGCCGAGGTAAGAGCCCGTAACGGACAGCTGATTGTCTTTATGGATGAGGGCTCCAATATCGAGAGTTGTGATGCATGCTCTGTTGTCACCGTCCCGCCGGCCGGTAGCCACGTGGCACCAATCCAGTTCTCCATCCCCCTGCAGCTCTTGGCCTACCACGTGGCGATAATGCGTGGCACCGATATTGATCAGCCACGCAACCTTGCCAAGTCGGTGACTGTTGAGTGAGGGCGGGGGTCA
>NZ_CEYDPX010000044.1:0-2597 GCF_982804495.1 Candidatus Thiopontia autotrophica
GGCTGAATTACTGCCTTAAGAACTCCTTGTTCTGACCTTGGTAGCTGCCTGGTCACCATACCGTTATGATCAATTACTGCGGTAATTCCAGTATTGGTTGTCCTTAACATGGGCCGTGCAGATTCCAGGGCACGCATGCGTGCAATCTGCAGATGCTGATAAGGGGCTAGCGAATCACCAAACCAGCCATCGTTACTTATTGTCACCAACAGGTCAGCCTCCGGAAGGTTGGAGAATGTCAGATCAGGGTAAGCAACCTCGTAACAGATTGTGGTTGATAGCTGATGCCCGTCAACATTAAGGGGGGGCTGTTCTGCGCCACCACTAGTGAAATCAGACAGAGGGATCTTGATAAAATCAAGAACAGGGCCAAGCAGACCTCGCATGGGAAGATATTCTCCGAATGGAACCAGATGGCGTTTGTAATATTCACCCTGCTCCTCTCCAAGCATGATCATGCCGTTCAGATATCCGCCACCATCTCTACTGCGTACCGGTATCCCGGCTAACAGTGAACTCCCCTCATTTTTCAGCTGTTGTCGAAGTGGATCAAGAAAGTTTTTCTCAATCTGATGACGAAATGCGGGTATAGCTGTCTCTGGCCACACCACAAGCCGCGCCTCCTCTGCCTGTTCAGTTGCAAGACGATAGAGCTCCAGTGTCTTATCTCTGTTTTCTGACAACCATTTCTCACTCTGCTTGATATTACCCTGTACCAGAGCCACAGATATCTGCTTGCCTGAAGGTTCTCCCCATTGAAGCTGACCGGCTCCCCAGCCCAAAGATAAAAGAACAGAGAGAATTGCTATATTTGCTAACCGCCCTTTTGAATACTTAATGGCCATCATCAAGACAACCGCAACGATCGATATAAAGAGTGATACCCCCAATGTTCCCACCAGTGGTGCCAACCCATAATAGAAGGTTCCCGGTGCTGTATGCCCCAACAGTAACCATGGGAAACCACCAAGTATGGTGCTACGAATCCACTCAAACAGCACCCACAAAATTGGAAGAAGCAGAGCTCGTCTGCCGAGAATGAAAAACAACCATCCAGCTACAACAGTAAAAAGTGCCATTGCTGTGACAAACAGTACGGTGATCAAAATGGAGAGAGGAAGATTAACTCCGCCAAACTGCTGAATACTTACCTGTATCCAGCTTGCCCCCACCCCAAAGAAGCCGATACCAAACAGGAACCCGGCAATAACTATAGAGCGCAGATTCCGACATTCACCCCAGATATAAAATATAAGAGCCAGTGAGAGGGGCGCAATCCAGTAGAGCCCAAATGGTGCGAACGCAAGAGGCAATACCGCTCCCGCAATTAGTGCTCCGCCTCTTGATTTGGTCCTGCTCACTTCTGTGAAACTGTAAATTCCCTGATACCACTCTGCGGCAGTACGTTGACCTGCAATAGATGAATCCTGCGGTTATCTGCACGCAACACCTTGAATCTAAATCTGCCAATCTCAATACTCTCACCACGTACCGGCATATATCCAAGATGACGAATAACCAGGCCTCCGACTGTATCTACATTCTTCTCCAGAATTGAGGAGGAAAAATATTCATTAAACTCTTCCAGGGTTGTTACTGCCTTTACTGTATGTCGTACTGCACTGTGACGATGGATAAGCCCCTCTTCCAGGTCGTGCTCATCCTCAATATCACCCACAATCTGCTCAAGCACATCCTCAATTGTCGCCATGCCCGAGACCCCGCCATACTCATCTACTACTATGGCAATATGGTTTCGACTGGATCTGAACTCTTTTAACAGCACATTAAGTCGCTTGCTCTCAGGAACGAAAACAGCTGGGCGAAGGTTTTCACGAAGGTTAAAGCCCCCCTCTTTCTCTCGCCAGTGCAGTACATCTTTGGCCAGAAGAATTCCAACCACCTCATCACGGCTCTCACCAATAACCGGAAAACGTGAGTGGGCTGACTTGATGATAACTGGAAGAAACTCCTCAGGAGAGTCTTCAAGCTCCACCACCACCATCTGTGCTCGTGGAATCATTACATCCCGCACTTGCATCTCCGAGAACTGAAGTGCCCCCTCCAGCATGGTTAGACTATCGGAGTCGAGAATCTGCCTCCAGTGGGCGGCTCTGAGAACCTCAATAATCTGCTGTTTGTTTGCCGGTTCCACACTACGCCCCCCCGAGAAGAGAGCCTTGAGTCTGGAACCGATGCCAGGTCGGTCTTTGGTCATGTGCTATTTTTTTATGATTAGAGTGGTGAGTATAATCAATATCAAAGGGTTACGCATAGCCCAAATCCATACTTAGAAAGATCTTAGGGAAACTCTGATTAAGTCACTTCGTGACTCAATCAGAACTCCCTCTCAAGTTATCCTATGGGGGAAGGATTATAGTTCAGTATGTTACAACAACACCTACTGAGCCATTCCCCCAAACCCCCATCCCATTACGCTTGTTCAAAGGTTCCTTAGATTGTGCAGCATGCATGTTTCTAAGTGGAGATTTAGGCATATGGATCTGGAAAACCAAGTTTCGCAAGAATCGCAATCTCATGGGCCTCCATTATCTCAGCCTTGGCAGATTCAATATGATCCATCCCCAGCAGATGCA
>NZ_CEYDPX010000045.1:0-2279 GCF_982804495.1 Candidatus Thiopontia autotrophica
GCGCATATTTTCCCATCATGCTGTCGAGTTCAGTCTTTTGTTCCTCTCTGGTTGGTGGAACATATGTCATCTCTCCTTGCGGAGATATCGCCATTTCTCTGATCTCTGTAGGCACTATCACAACTTCAACAATTTCTGGAGACTGCTTAGCGGCCTGTTCCACTGTGTTCACATCTGGAGATTGGCTAATTCCACGCGCTCCCTCCATTTTTCGAATTACCGCGTTCAAGCTGTCTGCAATAACCTCAGCGTCCTCTTGAACTTCATTAATAGCTTGTTGTCTCTCATCGATCTCACCCGATTTTTCTGGTTGTGATGCGATATGTTTTGCCGCAACCGTAGCGGCTGTTTTAAGCAGCGCAGATGTTTCCGGGATCTGGGCAACGGCTGGGGCCGCTGAGGCAGCTGAATTCTCATCCTGTACCATGGCAACCTCCAGGGTCCCAATCTCCTGGAGTAACTCAAAGGCAGAGATGATCAGATCGGTCTCTGCACTGACTGCTGAATCCAGCGCAGTGATGTAACTATTCTCCTCACTTAGCACATCAATCAGTGAGCGTGTCCCCAATTTGCGCTCTTTGCGCGCCAAAGTCAGGAACTCACCAGAGATGTTTGCAGAATTCCTCAGGAACCCTGCATTGGTCTTGTCGGTTATAAGATCTTGCCAAGCGTTACGTACCTTCTCCTCAACATCACGCATCGACTTATCCAGCTTTTCCATCTTTGCGCTTAGATCAGTATCTGATTTGCGCAATCCGTAGAGGTCCTTGCCTCCGGCATAGAGCGGCATCTTGAGCTCAAAGTGCGCTTTGAACTCATTTTTCTTACCGGCCGTTCCTCCATCATCCTTTTTGAACTTTTTGTCTACATTAGCCTTGATGGTGGGATAGAATTTCGTCTTTGCAGTCTTTATATCCTTACGTGCGATCTCAACATCATAGTTGGACCCACGCAGGGATGTATTTTTTCTGTAGGCCATATCCAGCGCCTCCTCCAGGGTTTTTGGCAAAAACTCGGTAGGCATCTCAGGCTTGCGGAAGCTCTTTACATCTCCTGGCTCTACACCAAAGACCGCGCGATACTCATTTCTGGCCTTCACCAGCGATCCCTCTGCCCTGGCTGTCTTCGCATATGCCCCGGCAAGCTTGGACTTACTCTGTAATACGTCAGTTGAGTAGCCTGAACCACGGGCGACACGAGCCTCCTCCATCCCTGTCTGTTTCTTTATGTTCCCCTCGGATTGCTTTGCATATGCCAGCTTGTCTGTGTCCTTCATCAGATTAAGGTATGCCTTGAGAGCAGTAATGGTAATGGTCTGCCTCTTTGCTTGTAGATCATTAGCCTTCTTCTCATACTGTAGCTGCGCCTTGCTGATTCCTGCAGCAGTAGCACCAAAATCTGTAACCAGCTGCTTAACCTCAATCTTGTGTTCACGACGATTGAACATGGTATCGTCATCAGCTGGTTTCTGTTGGTCTTCATAGCCCTTGGAGAGAGTCACATCTACTGTCGGATACCAACCAGCCTGTTTGATTCTGATCTCATGCTGGGCACCTTCCAGCTCTGCCTCTACTTGACTAATCTCATCATCGGTCTCCATGAGTCCGGGCAAAATCTCGCTCAACAACTCGGCCTGCACCGGAGTGACAGCAAGGGAGAGCCCTATGCAGATTGCAGATAGTTTGAATGATAGAACTGAGTTACTCATTTTCATTGCGCGCTTCTTCCGTAGAATTAATAATCTGAACCTCTTAAACTATACTGAAACCACTTGACTGTAAACAATATCTTGTATAATTTTCACAAAAAAACAGCATAACAAACATGTAGTTATATATAATTGTTAGCTAATATACGAGTGGTTATAATTTGTACAGTAAGACAAGACAAGACAAGGATATTCGAAATTAAATTATGATTAATCAAGCAGTTGGCATCGTTGCCATTATCACAATCGTTCTCACCCTGAATGGATGCACAACTAATCCAGCACTGGTCAAGAGCGAGTCTGAGAGTTATCGCACCGGGTTTGCCCATGGCTGTGACAGCAGGGCTGTAGACAATAATCCCTATTACCTTTATCAGAGGGATGTCAAAAAGTACGGTGCCGGTGCCGATGCCGAATATACCCACGGTTGGGATGATGCCTACAAGCGGTGCGCAGAGAAAGGGACACTAACCTCATTCTTTACGCATGAGGAGGCTTTTCTGCATGATGCAATTGAAGATCTACTACCCTAGCTGATCCACATCCCGCACCGCCCCTCTGGCTGCGCTGG
>NZ_CEYDPX010000046.1:0-2171 GCF_982804495.1 Candidatus Thiopontia autotrophica
TTTCTCTCTGGGTCCGGCAATCTGAAGGGGCTTGGCGTGCGTTAAGGTTGGGGTTTTTTCTCCTGCCGACCATCCTCCAGGCCGAGTCTGTATGCAGCAAGCACGGCCTCCTCAACAGATAAGTCGTGTTGGATAATGGATTCTATTTTCTGACGCACCACCTCATCTCTCCATGCTGCCTCAAACCCATCTTTATCAAACCAGCCATTCTGCTGCACAAACTGTCTGGCCAAACCATCAGCCCGACTCACCTGTACTGGAACAGTCTCCATCACCTCCAGCTCATAACTATAGAGGTCGATACCATTCTCTCTTGCCAAAACCCGGGTTAATGATGGTACCTCCCCATACCTCTCCATCACTGCATCCAGATCAATGTCTGCTACGGGACGAAAAGATTTTCCTCTAAAATCAAACTCCACATAGATTTCAACTCTACTTGTCATCTCTATCCTCAAAACAAAAAAGCCCGCAAATGCGGGCTTTTTTGACAAACTCGAAAGTTAATTACAGCTTTACAACATTCGCTGCTGACAGTCCCTTCTCGCCCTGCTCAACGTCATAACTGACCTTGTCATTCTCAGCAAGAGTCTTGAAGCCATCACCCTGAATTGCACGGAAGTGTACAAACACATCATCACCACCGTCATCCTGAACGATAAAACCAAACCCCTTAGAGTCGTTAAAGAACTTTACTGTACCTGTTGCCATATCAAAATTTACCTTAAAAAATTACAAAACGTATTTCACCTCAGAAGATATCTCCATGGTGAACCAAAAAACTCACTGTACGTCATGTAACCAAAGGTTTGGAATCCAACATCACAATCTTTACCCGTGAATTGCGACGAATTTTATGTAAATACACCATCTTATACAAGTAACAATTCAAAAATCTTTATGGCTCAACTTTTACCTCAATTGCCTGTAGAATCAACAGTTCTGCAGAGGAGAGCGTAGATGTTGTACAGAATCATTTTGGGGCAGCCTCGTCTTATACTACTAATAGTATCCATCATTATTGGGATATCCGGATACTATGCACAAAACTTCTATCTGGATGCATCAGCCGATTCCCTGGTTCTGGAGAATGACGAGAGCCTGCGCTACCACCGCTCCATTCAGGGACGATATGAATCTGATGACTACCTGATCATCACCTACACACCAACCAAAGATCTCTTTAGTGCCGAAGTTCTTAATGATCTGGAACAGCTTCAGGCGGATCTGCTGGAAATTAATGAGATAACGTCAGTAACCAGCATACTCAATGTGCCGTTGATCAACAGCCCACCAGTTGGATTTAGTGACATTCAACGAGAGACCCTAACATTACAGTCACCAAACACAAACATAACCATGGCGCGTGAAGAGTTTCTCACAAGCCCACTATACCAGAACCTGTTAATCAGCCCGGATGGACAGACAACTGCCCTGCAACTAAATATAAAGCGGGATGAGACATATCTTCGCCTACTTAATAGACGTAGTGAACTTCGTGCTCAGCAACTAACCGGAGAGTTCACCACAATAGATCAACAAGAGCTTGATGATGTTACCCAGCAATTCAGAGAACACAACATTTCGATGCAGGCAGAGCAACAGAGCACCATCTCGACAATTCGTGACATTATGTCTGCTCATAGCTCGGTATCAACCATGTATCTGGGTGGAGTACCAATGATTGTTGCAGATTCTATTGAGTTTGTACGTCATGATCTAGCCACCTTTGGTGTAGGGGTGCTACTGTTTGTAATCGCTATTCTCACCATCTCGTTTCGCAGACCACGCTGGATTATTCTTCCGATTCTCACCTGTTTTGGAACCGGGACAATCATGGTTGGTTTTCTGGGTCTGATGAATTGGCCAGTGACGGTGGTCTCATCCAATTTTATATCCCTTCTGCTTATTATTACCCTGTCACTTACTGTCCATCTGATAGTACGTTACCGTGAGCTTCATGCTGAAGACAAAAGCATGAACCAGAGAAAACTGGTGGAAGAGACCCTGCGTAGCAAGTTTCATCCCAGCTTCTATACCACACTCACCACCATTGTGGCCTTCGGCTCTCTGATAGTAAGTGGAATCCGTCCAGTTATAGATTTCGGCATAATGATGGCTATAGGCACAGGTGTCGCCTTCATTCTTACATTTACCCTGTTCCCTGCTGC
>NZ_CEYDPX010000047.1:0-2153 GCF_982804495.1 Candidatus Thiopontia autotrophica
TGACCCCCATTTGAGTTTCATTCAGCTTGATTGGATGGTGGAAAAGGGGTATAATTAAAGCATTTACTAAAACGGTTGATTATGTCACCACTATTTAGGTATAACATCATGAAATATATTGTAAAAACAGTTGCCATTGTTACAGCGATGGCACTTTCTACAGCAGCTTCGGCATTCTGGAATCCAAAAGATTGGGACATGAAGGATGGCTGGAACAAAAACAGTGGCTCTGACCACCCACTTGCACCATTTGGTTGGGGCAGCAAGGATGGACGTGGCCCATTTGGAGGCGAGAATGGCTGGGGCGCCATGGACTCCATGGTAGATAGCATGGGTATGGGGGACGCTATGAGCGACATGAATACCGATGTAGAGTGGGACCTGAATCTTGATACCAAACTTAAGGGACAGGCTCAGGCTGAAGGAAAGGGAAATGGCAAGAGCGAGTCAAAGGCTCGCAACCGTGCCCGTTCTGATTTCCGTAAAGACAATCGCAGAAGATACTATCCCGGATATAACCAGCCACCGGTTGCCCCATACGGATATGGCCCTGCACCTTACGGGAATTACGGATATGGTCCATCACCATACGGCCAGATGGGGCCATCAGGCCAAATGCCATTTGCCCCAGCAATGCCGCCACAGATGATGCCTCCACAGATGATGGCGCCACCTCGTCAATACTGGAGATGATAGACGGGCACACTACCTAACAGAAAAGCCCTCAGATGAGGGCTTTTCTGGTTTTGTGAGATGTCGTTATTACCCCCAGCGGTTGATCTTCTCTATCAGCTCCTTCATGGTGAATGGTTTGTAGAGCACATCGTTGATCCCGGACTTTTGGTAATTTTCGTTCGCCTCTTGGTGGGTGGCTGCAGTCAATGCAATGATCGGCAGGTCAGGGTGGCTCTGCCTGATTATATGCGAGGCCTCAAATCCATCCATCACCGGCATCTGTAGATCCATCAGAATAATGTCATATTGGTTGGAGTTATCATTAACCTTGTTAACAGCAGTCTCACCGTTCTCGGCAATCTCTGGTTTGCATCCAATGTGTTCAAGCAGTTTGCTGGTTACCATCTGATTAGCCAAAACATCCTCGACAATCAGTACCCGGCATCCTCGGTTGATGACACCCGAAGTTAATTTATTGCCTTCATCAGGAGTTGCTCTCTCTCTCCGTTCAGCTACACTAAGTTCCAGTAACACCCTAAATGTACTGCCTTTATTGGGCTCGCTCTCCAGCTTGATAGTTCCACCCATCAGTTGAATCAGTTGTTGAGAAATTGGCAATCCAAGCCCGGTTCCGCCATAGCTACTGGTAGGTGCGGTCTGAGTAAATTGTTCAAAAACCTTTTGTTGAAGCTCTTTGGGAATCCCGATCCCGCTATCCTTAACGGCAATCTCCAGTTGCGCACGGTGATTATCTATCCGCACAAGTTTTATTTCGGCGCTTACCGTCCCATGCTGGGTGAACTTGATTGCATTGCCAATCAGGTTGGTCAAGACTTGTTTAATCTTGATGGCGTCTCCCAACAGTTGTGCGGGTAGTTTGGGGTCATCGATCAAGTCGAGACTTAACCCCCTCTTTTCTGCCTGTGGGCGTAACAGCTCAACAACCTCCAGTAGTGTCTGGTGGAGATTGAATGGCCTTATCTCCATCTGAATTTGCCCGGACTCGATCCTCGACAGATCAAGAGCGCTGTTGATGATTTCAAGCAGGGTCTTGCCGGAGTGTTTCATGGTGTTTACATAATTTTGCTGCTCCTGATCCAGTTTTGTCAGTTGCAGTAGATCCACAACCCCCAGAACCCCATTCATCGGGGTGCGAATTTCGTGGCTTATCTTGGTCAGAAACTCATTTTTGTTGAGTGTTGCCTTGACAGTTTTTTGTAGCTGTAAGAGATATAGATACCCTAGTACGGAGATAATGATCAGGACGATAATGGAGGCAATGAATTCTGTGCGATAGAGTGATATCAGTTGCTGCAGTGTTATCGTTGCAGCTGGGGGAGAGTATAGAAAACCATCAAGTAACTCTTTTCTCTCAGCAGGGAGGCGGAATTTTTCATCAACCATCCCCTGGTCCAGATAGGTAAGGAGAGTGCTACCCCACCGTTTTCGACTCATCTGGCCAATATCAACCAGGGCAG
>NZ_CEYDPX010000048.1:0-1487 GCF_982804495.1 Candidatus Thiopontia autotrophica
CGACAAACGGATTAACAGTCCGTTGCTCTACCAACTGAGCTATCGAGGAATGAAATTGAAATTATAACGGCTTTTAGAGTTGAGTCAATCTAAAAGTGAGTTATTTTTGGTAAATAATTTAGTTACTTGGTGCAGGGAATCCGTTGCCAGTTGTAGGCGTATAGCCTAAGTAGCCTTTTTGACCATAACCTTCAAAACGACCTGTGCCACGTGCCTTTCCATAACCGTCTAATTGGCCCTTGTAATAAGCATCAGCATTACCCTTAGTATAACCATCTGCATAGCCAACACCACGGGCACTTAACTGTTCAGCATACTTGCCATCTGCTCTTGCGTAACCCTTGTTTGAGACTTTGTTTTTATTTTCATAATAAAAACCCCAGTCAGACTCGTTCACCATGTCATTCATATTGCTTAACGGACCCCAATTTTGATCTGCATTAAATGGACCAAAATCTGAACTAGCGTCTAATGGGTTAAACTTAGAAGCTGAATCAAAAGGACCAAAATTTGATCCGCTACTAAAAGGACCCCAGTTTGAACCAGCGTCTAATGGATTCCAGTTTGTATTGCCACTGGCAAACGGATTCCACGAATCCATAAAGCTATCATTATTATTGTAGCTGTTGTTATCCCACGGCATCCAAGGGCCAGCATTAACAATGGTTGATGCTAACAAAAGTGAGCTTAGTAGTGTTTTTTTCATCATATTCATATCGATTTCCCCATATCTCTATAATTTGGAATTGCACATATTATACACTATTTATATTATAGTTTTATAATATATTATCAATAGACGATAAAAAGGGTGCAAAAGCACCCTCTCAATAATTAAATATTAATTATTTTGCAGCAGCAGGGATTGGTGCATATTGATCACGCGTATCAACCGCAGCGTTACCTTTTGCATCAGCATAACCTTTAGCGTAAGCATCAGCAATACCTTTAGCAAAACCATCAGCTTTACCTTTAGCGTATGCATCAGCTACACCCTTAGCGTTAGCGTCTGCAGTACCGGCGTATTTGCCATCCATTGTTGCGTTAGACTTGTTAGAAGTCTTATTCTTGTTGTTGTAATGGAAGCCCCAATCAGAATCGTTATCCATGTTGTTGTTGTTAGAAAAAGGACCGAAGTTTTGAGCGCCTGAGAAAGGACCCATGTTTGAACCACCGTTGAAAGGGCCCATGTTCTGGCCGCCAGTAAATGGACCCCAGTTAGAGCCGCCATTGAATGGACCCATGTTAGAACCGCCGTCAAAAGGACCCCAGTTAGAAAGACCATTACCAGCACCCCAACCATTATTGTTGTTGCCGTAGCCATTGTTATTGTTAAAAAATCCAGCTGAAGCTGAAGCTGCTGCCACTACTGTAGCTAGTGCTACTACTTTTGTTACGTTCTTCATAACTATCTCCATATTATCATGATAAAAAAAGGAAAAAATACCAACAAAAAAGTTAATATTTATTAAATTATAACAAAATAA
>NZ_CEYDPX010000049.1:0-1283 GCF_982804495.1 Candidatus Thiopontia autotrophica
GTGAACTCATTGGTGTTGCGTGTGAAAAACCGTTAGGACGAAATGTAGCCGAAGCCAAAAAAGTATTAGAATTAGCTCAACGAGTGAATCTATTGGATGGGTATTTAGAAAATCAGGTTTTTTCACCATCAGTCACTCGTGGAAAAGAAATCATCTGGGAACGCGCGGCGAAAGCTACAGGTCGCCCTTATTTAGCACGAACAGCGGAAGAGCATAGTGGTCCACATATGCCATGGTTTTGGGAAGGCGAATTGCAAGGTGGTGGTGTATTGAATGATATGATGTGCCATTCAGTGGAAGAAGCACGATTTGTTCTTACGGAACCCGGCGCACCACGAGAATCATTGAAACCCGTTAGCGTTCAAGCATATGCTTCATGTTTAAAATGGCAGCAACCAAAATATGCGGATCAATTAGCTGAATCCAGCGATGGGAAATTGGATTATCGAAATCGTCCGTCTGAAGATTTTGCCCGTTCATTGATTGAATATGAAACAGAAGACGGGCAGAAACTTGTAGTGGAAACAACCACATCCTGGTGTTTTGTCGGTGCGGGGTTACGTTTAAGTATGGAATTGTTCGGACCGGAATATTCCATGTTTATGAATACGCTGGATACGGATTTGAAACTGTTTTTCAGTCGAGAAGTATCTGGAAATCAGGGCGAAGATATGGTAGAAAAACAAAATGCGGAATCGGGTGTTATGCCCGTAGTATCCAGCGAAGAAGAAGTGTATGGTTATACAGCTGAAAATCGCCATATGGTGGAATCTTTTTTAGCCGGGAAACGCCCAGAAGAAAATTTCAGTGATGGTGTAAATGTAACTGAATTATTAATGACGGCATACATGAGCGCCGAACAAGGAAAAACGATTCAATTTCCGCCAGATAATTTGGATACCTATATTCCTTCCGTCGCTAAAGGTGAATGGAATCCAAAAAAATAATAGAAACCAAAAGGTAATAAGATGAAAAAACATATATTATTAATATTAATGGCAGGACTGTTTGTTTTGCCGCTTGGCGCTGAATCTGCTTCGGTTACCACCGATTATTCAGGTGCCCGAATCCAAGATTTGAAATTGGGCTCTCAAGCATGGACATTCCGGAAATTTTCATTCTATGAAATGTTGGATATGATGCAAGATTTGGATTTGCATTATTTACAAGCTTATCCGGGACAAGTATTGGATAAAAAAAATCCGGATGGACGGTTTAGTCACAATATGTCTAACGATCAAATGGCAGAAGTAAAACAAGCGCTTAAAGATCATGATATTAAG